>CAIRCR010000188.1 GCA_903877065.1 uncultured Pseudomonadota bacterium | reverse complement strand
TGAACACATTGATGCAATTGGCAGAAAGAAACAACGTGATGTTCTAATGCTTGAGTTCCACCCAGAATGGAAGTTACATATCGGAAATGATGACGGTGAAGAATCAGAATCATACAACTACGAAAACGATAAAGTACGCGATGAAATCCTTGAAAATTTGGATAAACTAAACATCCCTTGGTATGAATGTGCGACGTATGCTTCGACAAATATGATGTGTTCTTATCAAGGACAAATTTACATTGATGTTCCTTATGATGAAAATTTGCCGCTTTATCAAGTGTTACAAGCCTATTTAGAATTTTCTGATGGCTCTATACGTTTTCCCAGTGTGAAATTTCTTTGCTTAACACTTGAATGCTGTATGAAAAACGCACATCACGACGAACCTGGTTTTTGGGAAAACTGGGCAGAAAATTTTTAACATTCCACAATTAACGGAGTAGACAAAATGGTGACGTTAAGCATTCCAGAAAAGCCTGAAATATCAACAATCAAAACATATCCTGCTGAACATCTTGAACAGCTTGTTGTTCAAGATGATGATACTGATGCGCTATTGATTCACGAGCAATTGATGGAACAGTACGCTGAAACTTTTGAAAAGTTGGCACAGTGATGAATGAACTATTTTTTATTAAAAAATCTTTAGCTTTAAAAATTCATGAACAACAAGTTCAAAGTTTTGGTGGCGGATACGGTGTGCGCGATGAACAACTACTCGAATCTGCTTTAGGTGCAGCACAGCATACTTGGCATTATACAGATAATATCTATGACTCTGCGGCACAGTATTGTTATTCGATTACCAGTAATCATCCCTTTTTAGATGGCAACAAACGTACTGCAACGGCGTGTATGTTGGTGTTTTTGGTTAAAAATGGCGTTCAACTTGGAATCTCTAACGCATCACTTTATGACATGGTGATTTCTACAACAACGAACACTATCGAACGCGATGAGTTAGCACACTTACTCAGAAAAAATACAACGATTAAAAAAATAAATAATAGCAAACCATTTTCAGATGAATGGCTTAACTATCATTGCATTGCGATGTGTTCACCTGGTTATCAAGAACATTTCTACAAAATCGCTGCTGAAATTATTTTGGATAACGTAGTTTTTCAGTTACAAGAAACTAAAGATAAAAAATACGACAGCATTTTTAGATTTGGTAGATACGTTATATACGCTGGAAATAACGACGACAACAATGATAAGGGGCGAACTCAATTCGCACTCATTGCTACATTCATATTAGGTAACGTTTCAAAAAACTTTGAAATTACAGAACTTGATATGTCGAAAGGTGAGACTAGACCTCTAATCCTAGAGAAATTATCAGAATACTTTAATTCTAAGTATGACAATGTGAAAGGTTTAACGTCAGAGAATATCACTCGGAGTTTGAAGTTAAATACTGAAAACGGAAAATACGAAATTGATGAATAACACAGGGGATAAAAATGGCAATCGCAATTAAACACATCGACCAAATAGCGCGTGAAAAACAACGCACAGTGTTGTCCTTGGAATTTCATCCTAAACCTACTTTTTTGTCAATGAGTGTGGAAACCGATGAAGATTATGAAAAATATGAAGAATCTGAAAGACGTTTTTGCTTGTACAACGGGTCGACGCACGAAACGGAGTAAATACCCCGTTAAGGAATTTCGATTAACATAACTATCTGAAATTAAATAACTTTGTTGATTTTCTGCAATACTGTTGAAAATTAGGAAATAATGAAACGATGTCACTTAAACGAACGTATAAATGACACTCAAAATTTGGCTAAAAAACAGCAAATTCAAGTCATGTAATCCGTTATTTTATCAATGTAATACAAACTATTTTTATCTTGATTTTGTGACAAAAAACCTCTTAACGGGGTAAAAGTTCCGTTTCGTGCGTCGACCCGAAGTATAGCCACTAAAGCCCCCGCCACTATCTCAGATCCTAAAGCTACAGCACGCACATATTTAGAAGCACGTGGACTGAATACTGAATTATTCGAGTTTGAGCAGGGTGAATACCAAGTAAACGGTAAAACCTTCCCTACTGTTAAATTAACTCAAGACAGCGTAATTCAACACAGACTAATTGATTATTCAGGCAAAGATAAGAGCCGTAACACGGAATATAAAGGCAAGGTTTATCAAACTGATGGTGTAGCTAACAGTAACGAAGTTTATGTGACGGAGGGGGTATTTAATGCCCTATCCCTTGCACAGAGTGGACACCCTGCTATTGCTACTTATTCAAGCGGTTCAATCCCT
>CAIRCR010000187.1 GCA_903877065.1 uncultured Pseudomonadota bacterium | reverse complement strand
TGCTAGAGGCGTTAACGTTGTCTTTTCGTGGATGCCCTTTGATTTTAGCTGGGGCTGAGTAGTTACAAATATATTCAATATCTTAGAAAATTTTTTAGCTCCGTTTATTTATCACATCCTCGTAAAAACGGTAGGATTCATTACAAAATTCGCAAGTAACTTCAATAACTTCTTGTTCACTAAAAATAGAATTTAATTCTTCTTCACCGATAGCGTGCAACGTTTTTTCAATTTTTTCGCGTGAACACGAACATTCAAACGCCACACTTTCAGAATCAAAAAGCCTTACATCTTCTTCATTAAACAAACGATGCAAAAGTTCGTGGCAATCGAGTTCAAATATTTCTTTTGCTGTCACAGTGCGAGCTAACATTTCGATGGTTTCCCATTCATCGGATTGATTGCCTTGAGTGGGTAATTCTTGTAACAGCAAACCTGCAGCATGCGTGTCATTTGCAAACAACCACAAGCGTGTTTTTAATTGTTCAGATTGCTCGAAATACATTTGCAATGCCGTAGCTAAATTTTCACCTTGTAACGGCACAATACCTTGATATGGTTTGCCATTTCCAGTTTCAATTGTTAGCACTAAACGGCCTTGTCCAAACAAATCGGGCAGTAAATTACTCACCACTGACGCATGACATTTCACCACACCACGAATTTTGTGTTGATTTGTCGCTTGCGCAACCAGCGTTGAAATTACGCCATCACCTTGCGCTTGCAAAATCATTGCACCATCGAATTTGACCGTTGTTGATAACATCGAAACACACGCAAGAGCTTGACCTAATTGATTCAAAGCAATTTCGGGCTGTTGTTGATGTTGTTTTGCAGTTTGCCAGCTATCAGTCAGTTTTACCCACACGCCACGAATGCCATGCTTTTCAAATAAAAAACGTCGTAAACAATCGTGTTCTGTCATAAATTTTTGTTGAGAGTATATAAAAAATTATTTACGCCAAAACTCAGGCACAAACAAAATAACAATTGAAAAAATTTGTACACGTCCTAGCAGCATTGCAAACGTACAAACTGCGGTTTGAAAATCAGTCAATACGCCATAATTACTCGCTGGTCCAACCAAATTAAGCCCAGGTCCCGCGTTGTTAAAACACGCGATAATTGCTGAAAATGATGTCATGAAATCTAACCCACTAAATAACAGGGTAAAAACTAACACCACAATGCACATAAAATATAAAAAAATGAATCCTGTCACCGACGTGACAAGACTTTCATCAATCACATTTTTACCAATTTTGACATTCTTCAACGCATAAGGATGAATAAATTTAAACATTTCTAAATGTGCTTGTTTCATCAATATAATCGTGCGCGTCATTCGAATGCCGCCACCTGTTGAGCCTGTTGAAACAGTAATACAGCTCAAAAACAACATCAACATCGGTACGAAAATGGGCCACTGATTAAAATCTTGGGTCATAAATCCAGAAGTTGTTGCAATGGTGATTAAATTAAACGTCGCGTGGCGTAAGCACGTTAAAAAGTCTGGATACGTTTCGTTATGCCATAAAACACTCGCCGCCAACATACAGCTCGTCCCAATTACAAGCAATACGTTGCGAGCTTCAACATCTTTGCGATAAGGAGAAAATGAGCGTCTTTTCATAGCTAAAAAATGGGTTGCAAAGTTCATTGCCGCAATGACTTGGAACACGCTCAATACTATTTCAATTTGCACCGAATTAAAAAATCCAACGTTGCTGTCATGTGTTGAAAAGCCACCTAAACTTATCGCTGCGAAAGCATGACAAATCGCGTCAAACCAATTCATTCCTGCTAATTTTAAGGAAAAAATACACGCCAACGTAATAATGGCATAAGCTAACCACAACGATTTGGCAACCTGTGCAACACGCGGTGACATATCAGATTCTTTCACAGCTCCTGGCGATTCAGATTTAAACAATTGCATTCCACCCACACCTAAAATGGGCAAAACGGCGACGGCAAAAACAATAATGCCCATGCCTCCAAACCACGTTAATTCATGTCGCCAAAGATTTATTGACATGGGTAAATTATCTAGTCCGCTAAAAATTGTCGCACCAGTTGTGCTTAATCCTGAAATAACTTCAAAATACGCATCGACAAATTTTAAATCGGGCAATTGCAACATAAATGGTAATGTGCAAACCGTTGAAGCACCACCCCAGCAAAGGGTTACTAACAAAAAACTAGCTCGTTTTGATATTATTTTTGACGCATTTCGAGTCAAAAAAAACATGACAAGTCCTATCAGTAATGTGATTTGTGTTCCGTGATAAAACGCTGTTGTCGCCCCATCATCACTAAAAAAAGAGGTTGCCAAACACGTTGCCATTAAGCCAGCCAAGCCCATAATAACTACGCCGAGAATATGTACAATGGTAAAAATTGAACTCATGACATGACCTTAGCTATGAATGGGTTGAAAAGATGTCTCAATGTAGGAAATCAATTTTTTATTCATTGCAAACATAATGACGTGATCGTCTTGTTTAAAAACGGTGTCGTGGTGAATGGCAATCACATCACCATCTCGAATCAACGCGCCCATCACAATACCGTCAGGAAATTTAATTGAATCGACTCGTTTGCCTACAACAGAATCTTCTCGTCCGTTATGATGAGCAACGGCTTCAATTGCTTCTGCTGTACCGCCACAAAGTGAGCTGACTTCGGCGACATCGCCTTTACGAACGTGTTTTAAAATACTGCCCAATGTTTCTTGATTAGGCAAAACGACGGCATCGATGCCTGTTCCAGGCAACAATTTGGTGTAAGAAACGTTATTGATCAAACAAATCGTTTTGCGTGCGCCCAAATTTTTCGCGAGGGAAGCGGTAATAATGTTTACGCCATCGTTATTGGTAATCGCACAAAATAAATCAGTTTCTGCAATGGATTCATCTTGCAATAACTTTTCGTCAGTGCAATCACCAAGCAACACAATAGTGCTGTCCAAATCATTGGCGATTTTTTTTGCGCGACGCGGGTCTTTTTCAATAATTTTAATTTGGTGTTTATCTTCCAATGCCATGGCTAAACGTTTACCAACATGACCACCTCCAGCAATGATAATCCGTTTAATGGGAGCTTCTAATTTGCCCAATTCTTCCAAGACACGCAAAACTTCTTTGTGTGGCGCGACAAAAAAAACTTCGTCACCTGTTTCAATAGATACCTCGCCGTTAACAAATAGCGGCTCACCGTTTCGGAAAATAGCAACAACACGGGTTTTACCTTTGACTAAACGCTCTCTGAGATGTTTTATTTTTTTGCCTGTCAAAATACCATCTGCAACCACTTTCACCGAAAACAAGCGAACTAATCCACCCGCAAATTCTGAAATTTGCAACACGCCAGGAAATTCAATTAAATTCCGAATGGACTGCATCACAATTTGTTCAGGGCTAATGACAATATCAACGGGAATGCCGTTTGCACCGAATAAACGTGGATGTTTTAAATAATCAATGGCGCGGACGCGAGCAATCGTTTTTGGCTTGCTGTAGAGTGCGTTAATAATTAAGCACGCTAGCATATTGGTTTCGTCGTGATCAGTGATTGCAATCACCATATCCATCGAACTAATGCCCGCCTGCTCTAAAACACTGGGATGCGCTGCGTTACCAACGACAGTTGCAATGTCAAAGCGTTCTTTCAAAGCATCAAGTAAGTCAGTTCGGAAATCAATGACAACAATGTCATTTTCTTCACCAGCTAAGGCTTCGGCAACAGAAGAACCTGTTACACCAGCACCAAGAATAAGTATTTTCATGCGTAAAAATCCAAAGAGAATAATTCAGAACTCAAATTTTACCGAAATTTATGATTTTCTTCTTGATAATTAGCCCGTTCACTTAACGGCGTTAACCAAGGTTCCAATCCCTTCAATTTCAATTTTTACAGTTTGTCCCGCTTTTAAATAACCACGCGGTGTCATTTTTACGCCAACACCGCTAGGCGTTCCCGTTGTAATCACATCACCAACTTCAAGCGTCATGGCTTGCGACAAATAGGCAATCATTTCGTAGCAATTAAACATCATGTAACAGGTATTTGAGTTTTGTCGTAATTCATCATCAACCCACGTTTTTAAAGTCAAAGCGTGTGGATTCAAAATTTCGTCAGTCGTCACAATCCAAGGACCAATCGGACCGTGCGTATCGAATGATTTACCCAGTGTCCACGTTGGTGAACGTACTTGCCAATCACGCACCGTGACATCGTTTGCAATGGTAAAGCCAGCAATTACTTCGTGTGCGTTTTCAACGGCAACATTTTTACAACGCTTACCAATGACAAAAGCAAGTTCCCCTTCGTAATCGACTTTTTCTGACACAGCAGGAATTTCAATTGCGACACCGTGACCAATAACACAACTACTTTGTTTAGTGAAAAACATGGGGTATTCAGGCTTTCCAAGCCCCGTTTCTTCGACATGGTCGGCGTAATTTAAACCAATGCCCAAAAATTTTCGTGGTCGTGGAATTGGTGCGAGTAATTTCACATTGGCAAGAAAAATTCGATGCTCGCCAGACGAAATCAATGTCTGCATTTTTTGCAATGCGTCGTTGCCTTGTTCTAAAAAGGTAATCATATCGGTTGGCAAATCAGAATCCGCTAAACCGTCAATAATTTGATTTTCAACCACCGCACCAATGCGCGTTTGATTTTGATAAGTAAATGTTGCTAATTTCATAAGTTATTAAAAGTTAAGGTGTTATAAAAATTGGTAGTGCTACACAAATACCACGTTAAGCTAACTGAGAAAATTTGACTGATTCCGCGCAGAGAATTTCTCTCTAGTAACGCTT
>CAIRCR010000186.1 GCA_903877065.1 uncultured Pseudomonadota bacterium | reverse complement strand
TTAAAATCCCTCCATTAAACGGCGAATTTGAAAAATAAGATAACCGACACAGACTGCTAAAAATATATAACTCATACTGAGTTTTCCTGTAGTTTCTGGTGTTGCAACTCACACAAAACCCAGATATACTAAGGATTGCATAAGGCATTAACACGTTTTTGTAAGAAGGGAACTGAGCCTTTTAGCCCAATCTAAATCTAGTAAAACTAAGCCCCGTTAGGTCTTCGACCACCTAACAGGGTTTTATTGTTTTTGGGTGTTACTCAATTTTAGTAATCCAACCATTACTTTTTTCCGCTGCGTCTTCCATTTCTTGTCTAAATAGTTCAATACCCCTGTTACTAGCTTCAATTTCGTCAATCTTTTTTAAAGCGGTTTCCATCTCATCTAACCCTTGTTCAATCATTGCTTTGATAATACGCGCTCTCGGTTTATTAACTCGAACGTCATTACATATTGTATTGAGTCGGTTCAACAAATCGTCAGGCATTCTCAGAGTAATCATCGTTCCTGTTTTCGGATCTTTAGGACTTAAAACAGAGTCTAGTATTGCACTCATAACTTTTTTCTCGGGGATCAATCAACTTGGCTGAAAGTATAGCATGGATTTACAAAAATGTATCTCTCATTTAAAAATAAACATGAATTACTTGTGATATTTAACGTTTGAACACTCGTCGCCATAACTCTCCTGTGTTTACTTTTTGAGGTTCATGAGTTAGTAACTGCATCAATCGCCGCTTGTCTGCGTGTGCTTCGTCTAAGAGTTTTTCAAGTGTTGCAATGAACTCACGTTGCATTTGCACTTGCTGTTGCAATACATCAACTTGCACAGGTACCGCATCAATATCTGTTGCGTTTGCATTGTTGCGTGCAACAGCGTCAAACACACGGTATAGTTCTGCCGCATCAATTTCATAGTTGCCTAATTCATTTATTGATGCAGACATACGCCCATTCTTTATAGCTCGCTGTAATGTACTACGATCTTTTCCAACAGCGTCAGCAGCTTGTTTAAGAGTAAATTTCATGCTTGTGCGAGTTGTTGCATTGCCTTGTGCGTTTGCAACAGCATTAAAGGAATTTTTTTATACACGGAACACCTTCATCACTTCATCGCCCAAGTGGTTAATCACTTTCACTGCAATGCGTCCTGACTTGGGTTTATCAAATGCGCGTGAGGTGTCACTGTGCAAACTTGCCCACGCTTCTTCGTTAATCTCAGCCTTCAACGTTGTCTTGAGTGATTTGTACGGGTCATTTGCTCCCAAGAAGTAAGCATGGCGCACAAAGAAACTTTCTTCGTTGTAATCGGTGTCTATGAACCAACAAGCAATTCCGTCTGCATCAGAACTACGGACTTCACCTGAGTTCGGGTGGAATACGTCCACACCATTCACTTTAATCTGAATCTGGTCGTTTTCGACTTCCATGATTTCGATGTCAGGTTCACCGAAGATAACAAACAAGTTCCCTTTGCCTGTGTTCTTCAAATCTTCTGCCATGTGCAAATCGGCGTTGATACGCGCCTTTAACACAGGAATGCGTCCGAGCTTCTCAAATTCCGAAGACTGTGCGTCGTAGTTGAACGCACATGAAATGAGTACATCAAACCCACAATCCCCTGCTTCACGCGCTGCTGAAACCAAATCTGCACGCGATACCGTACCAAATTCTGAACCGATGAAGATTGCCGCACGTCTTTCAATGCCCGATTCTTCGTCACCTTCAAGGTAACGACCTTCCGCGCAAATCAAATCACCTGTCCAAGGTGTGAGCGAAATTAAGTCAATCTTCCCGTCTTTGTGCGCTTGTTGAACGCCTGCAACTTTGAGGTTTTCGAGAATCATCTGGACAAAATCGCGTTCTTCACCTTGATTACTTTTAGAGGTCGCCGAGTCGTCAATAAATTCGTCGTTTTCGTCAACACCTAAAACCCGATGCGGTGACAAACTCTCTACCGTGAAAGGTCCTGCAACACGCACTTTCTTTTTGTCGTCATACGGTTTGTCGTACAGGTATTCGTAATCGGCTTTCGCGGAAATCGAGGCATCAATTTCCTTCTGGCGTGCAATGCGCTGTTCCCACCAATCGGCGTGCAGTTTTGTTGACGTAGTTGTCCACTTTTCGTCAGCGTCACGCGGAATTTCCCACTCTTGCCAATCTTGGTTTAACGCTTCGTTGAGTTGTTGCCGCAGAGGTTCTAACGATTCTTGGAACTTATCCCAAATAACATCAATTTCTGCGTTATTGGCAATCGACTTTAATGTGATGTGCGGCACTCGTTCATAAACAAACCCGTGTCGAATGTCGCCGCGTGTGACATGGCTGGAAGCCGTATTGCGTGTGACAGCGGCTTCTTTGAGTTGACCATCACGCGAATCTGCCAGCAAATAAAACGGATAACGTGCGCCCATAATTCGTGCGCGTGCTAAGGCTAACGCCACTCGTGACGTATCAATCGTTATCCAGCGTCGTCCCCATTGTTCGGCGACGTAAGCGGTTGTGCCACTGCCGCAGGTTGGGTCGAGTACAAGGTCACCTGGGTCAGAAGCCATTTGAACACAACGAGCAACCAGTTTTGTAGCCGATTGAACTACATATATTAAATCAGTAGCTCCACCGAGGTCTGTCCAAGTATTTGTAATTGCTTTTACGGGATAATCGTTAAAAAACCGCTTGTACCTAATTGACGTTTTTAAACTAACTATTCTGTCTGCTTTTGAAAGTCTACACATCCCAATTGGATGTGTTTTCCAATGGTTGTTGTTGCCAGAACTAAACGCACGTCCTTTAAAATCAAATATGTCTGGAGTTCCTTTTGTGTTTCCAGAAGACAATATCGGGTCTGCTGAATGTTCTTCTTCTTCTCGAAAATCACGGTCTAAATATATCGGACGATACTTAGTTACCTCTTTATTTTTCCCATACCAAACAACAATATCAGTAACATTTCCCAAGAAACTTCCTGTTTGACTTCCTGTTTTAGTTACATAGATTTCACTAATAAAATTGCCATCGCCAAAAACCTCATCCATCACGGCACGAACCCGATGCACATTCTCATCGCCAATCTGCACGAAAATTGAACCAGAATTGGTGAGCAAATCCCTTGCAACCGTTAGCCTGTCGCGCAAATAAGTCAGGTAAGAATGAATCCCGTCCCGCCAAGTATCCCGAAACGCTTTCACTTGTTCAGGTTCGCGTGTGATGTGAGCCGCATTGCCGTCTTTCACGTCTCGACTGGTGGTTGACCATTGGAAATTAGAATTGAACTTGATGCCGTAAGGTGGGTCAAAATAGATGCACTGGACTTTCCCGCGCAAACCTTCACGCTCTGCGAGAGAAGCCATGACTTGCAAACTGTCGCCCAAAATCATGCGATTCGTCCAATGTCCGTCATGCTGATAGAACTCTGTTTTCGCGTCACCGCTCGGCAAACCGTTGAAGTCAGCAAACAATTCCATTTGTGAATCTGTTGCCTTCTGCTCTGCTTCGGTCTGACGACGCAAATCATCAATCAGCACTTTCGGATGCACTTTTTCTTGAATGTACAGTGGTGGCGCGTGTACGACTAAATCCGAAGCATCTTGTTCATCTTTACCGCGCCAAACCAACTGCGGGTCTAAATCCCTATTCCGACGTTCATACGCCAAGCGAATTGGGTTCTGCTCTTCTTTTTTCATCACAGATTGAAATTCTGCGGTTGGGATATTCTTGCGCGTTGCGTCATCATGCTTGATGGTTTCAACAGTGAGTTTGGGTTTAGTTGCCATAAATTACGCTTTCATTAAATTGGATTGAAGCTCCGCATACAGCGGGAAATTTCCGTCAACGCTGGCGAGTTGCGCGTTATGCTCTAACGCACTGGCGATGATAATTCTGTCAAACGGGTCTTTGTGAATCGGCGACAATAACACTGCTCTTGCTGAAATTTCTGCTGTCATGGGCAGAAGTTCAACACCTGCGGGAGTTAGCGCGTCACGCAACCAATCACCTGCGTTACACGGTAACGTTAATCTGCCGCGTTGATTAGCCAGAGCAATCTCGAAACACGAAACAGGCGAAACCACCACTTTGGCTGCATTTTCAATGCGTGAGAGCCAAGACGCAGGGAAACGGTGATATTCTTCGTTAATCCACCAAAACCAGATGTGCGTGTCCAGCACAATCATTTCAGACATTCAAAATCTCCTTCGTCGGTCATTGGACTAACAATATCGCCAAGCGTTTTGGCTTTTCCTGCAATAGAGACGGGAGGTTTGCGCTTCTTAGTGCGAGGTTTAAATTCGTCGATAATAGTTACAATAATGCGTGCGTTTTCAATCTCAATGTTGGGCTGGTCATACAACCATTGCACTTGACCATGATTAAGCGTGGCTTCGTAAGTTCTTAACATCTTGGTTACTCCGTAATAGTTGAAGAAATGACAGCATCAAAGGCTTCTGTCACTTTTGCGTCAAAGTCTGATTCAATGCGATGTAGTTCTGTAAATTCAGCAAACGCCCAGCGTCCGTACTTCTTGAGATTGTTCACACCTGGCACCCAATACACGTCCATCGTGGTTTTCTTGTCTTTGGCATCTTCGCCGCGATAACCTTTGATTTCGACAATCAGGTTCAGAAGGTCGTCGTCACCGTGTCCGTCATCCACACGAACAATGAAATCTGGAATGTACTTGCGGACTACCGAACCGTAACGATACGGGACTTCAAAGCCTAAACTGTGATTTTTGACGTAGGATTTCACTTTGGGATGTGCTTCGACAACGCGGCAAAATTCGCCTTCCCAACTGCTGTCAAGAATGACGTAATTGATGTGACTGCGACGAGAATCTGTTACCCATCGCTCCGTTTTAGAAGTGGTAAAATTGACGTTAGTAGTAGAGCCTACGGGATTGTAAGGGTCTAACACTGCCTTGATGGGGCGATTACCGTGTTGAGCACGAGTAATGCCTGCGGTGATTCGCTCGCACGCCATATCTGCCAGCATCTGGTATTTCAGTTGAGCAGGGAAAGTGCCGCCTGTGCAAACTAAACAGGTTTCGAGCCATTGTTTAACGATACGTTTGAGCTGACCAAACAAATGCAGTTTGGGTTGTTCACCTGGATCGCGCCATTTGGTATAAAGCAGACGTTGAGTCAATTCAAATTGCAGCGTCAACATCCGCACATCTTCAGTGTGATGAAGATTCAAATTAACTGTTTCGCCGATAATTCCTGAGTTTAAGGTATTTGGCGCACCTGTTAATTCTGGCGTAAGTTCCAAAATGGAATCTGTGTTAAATACTGCCGTTAAGCGTTCTTCAGGCAGTTCAACGCGATAACCTTGCACTCGTGGGAAGGTAATTTCTAGGTCGTCACGCTCAGGTCGCATGGCTTGAACGTGAATAGTCGGACGAGATGGCTGAGGTTTAACAATAACGGGTTTCGCATTGAAATCAAACGGAATACCAAGAACGTCAGCGTATTCTGGGTTAAATAAACCGTCTTCATTGAGTTCGTAAGATTGGCGGCGTAATGCACGACCAATCACCTGTTCGCATAATAATTGGGTTCCAAATGCACGCACACCTAAAACATGAGTTACGGTATTGGTATCCCAACCTTCTGTCAGCATAGAAACTGAAACGACGCAGCGAATAGAATCGCCCATACGTCCTTTTTTGCCCACTGTGTTCATCACTTCACGCAAGAGAGCCGCATCGCTGATAACTTTCCCACTGCGTAACTCGTCAGCTAATTGCCCACCACGTTCAAAGATTTCTTGACGGAACTTTTCAATTTCTGGTGCGGCTATCGCTCTGAAGTTCTCGTCTAGTGCATCACCCGATTCGAGCTGCTCACTGTCTATGAGTAACGTTCTGGGGCGAGCTAAGGCATTGTCGTTGTCATCAAAGTTTCGGAATAGGGCTAAACGTCCATTTTCTAATGAGGTCGTACCGTCATCATTTTCACGTTGAAAACCTGAAACGTAGTCATAGACGAGTTTTGAGGTGCTGGTATTGTTGCAGACGATAATGAAGCAGGGTGGAACATCAATGCCGACTTTCTCCCACTCGTTATAGGTTTGCTCATAATGCCCATAGAGTGCCGATAACGCGGTTTGTAACTCGATTGGGATACTCAACGGGTCAAGTGCGCCAGACTGACCACGGTTCTTCTTAGGCATCTTTTTACCGATGTGTTCCCAAAGGTTGCGAAACATTGGGACTTCTTGACCTGGAATGTTATCTGCCACAGGCACACGAGGTAACTTCACAATGCCGCATTCAATCGCGTCCATAAGTGAAAAGTCACTCATCGTCCAATGAAATAACGTTCCTTCCTGATAACCTGAGCCACTCAAGAAGAAAGGGGTTGCGGATAAATCAATAACTTTCGCTACACCCTGCTGACGATTAAGAATTTCTAACCCTGTTATCCACAGACGGGCAGTTTCACTGTTCTTTTCGGCTTCTTTCTTTTCGTCACCTTTCAAGTCTTCGTAATCGTGATTTGGTTTTTCACGGTAGCAATGGTGCGCCTCATCGTTTAAGACAAGAATGTTTTTCATCCCCATCAACTCAGGCATGACACGCTGAATCATTTGACCTTCGGTTTCGAGCGTGACAATAGGCTCCCCGCCACGTCCTTGTAGCAACATTCGCCCACCTTTTGAAATCTCTGCTCGCTCGCGTAGTTTGAATGCGTGGTAATTTGTTATAACAATCTTGGCTCTACCAATGTCCATCAACATATCAGCAGGGACTATTTCGCGGTCTTTGTAGTAACTGTTGGGGTCGTTAGGCTGAAGCACTCGAAGTCTATCTTTAATGGTAAGTCCAGGTGCAACTAGAAGAAAACCGCAGGTGAAGTTTTTGCTGTTACGTCGCACAGCATTTACAGTCTGCCAAGCAATAATCATTGCCATCACAGTCGTTTTCCCTGCGCCTGTTGCCAACTTTAAAGCCAGTCGAATCAAACCTGGATTGGCATTTTGGCTAACAACATCAAGATGGTTCAAAAACTTACTACCTACTTTACCAATTTTAGGTGCTACTTCAGTCAGCCAAATAACCACCTCAACGGCTTCTACTTGACAAAAAAAGGGTCTAAGTCCACTGAACTCATGGTTTCGCCAATGTTGCAGTAACCGTTTGGTTTCAGGCGTTACTTTCCAATCATCTGAGTTAGGCAATCCACGCCACATATCAACGTGCTGTCGCAAATCGTTAATGATAGACATAGTATCGTCATAACGCTGATTAGCAGAAGATATGTGATCTACTTCAAATGCTGATAGTTGCTGCTGTGTTTCTGCACCTTTTCGAGCTTTCGGCTTTGGAATTGGCGTGACGTATTTTGCCCTACGACGTGATTGAATCATCTGCTGCGTAGGCTGACCTTGGTCGTCTAATTCCCAGTGTTTCTTGGGGTAAGAGTAAGGCGAGTTGATGATGGGTTGGGTGAAAAAGTCATGTATCATAAAAAATTTCATGGCGCATTATTACGCCTGTAAGTTACGAAAATTAACCTCATCTTGTCAGCAAGTGAAACCTATACACCACGCAAAAACAGGTTTTTTCGTTATATGTATTGAGAATCTAACAGCACTTACACTCTGATAAACGAAGTTTTTGGGTTAATAGTTATGAAACTTTTGTATCGT
>CAIRCR010000185.1 GCA_903877065.1 uncultured Pseudomonadota bacterium | reverse complement strand
TGGTGCAACCGTTGTTGTACGAATGTATAAAAAAGATGATGGCGATACATTTGTTTTTTATTGCAAATCAGCCGTTTTTGGCGCAGCAATATCAACAATTGAAGATGCACAGCCATTAGTTTCAAATGTTGAAAAATTAGAATTTCAATACGGAGTACGAGTAAAAAAATATAAAGCAGATTTAATTACACGCGATACAGCAAACGATACTTACTATTACACCACTGCAACTAATGTAACTGATTGGACAAGTGTTTTTGCAGTTAAAATATTTCTTGCATTGCGAAGTGACGACACCAATTTAACCAAAAACAAAACAGGCTGGTCTATTGAAGGTGGTGCAACACAATATCCGACCACAGATGAAAAACGTATTTATAAAGTATTTTCAAAAACGATTTATTTACGCCCATCAGAACAATAAATGACCAGTTATGAAAAATTTTAATTATTTAAAAAAACAACACGGTGCAGTGTTAGCTTTTAGTCTCGTCATGTTGTTATTATTGACTTTAGCTGGAACGCGCATGATTCAGCAAAATAAACAGCAACTGGAAATGGCGAATAGTATGAGACTTTCAACTCAACAATTTGCGAATGCCGAGGGCATATTAGCTGAGGCTAAAAACATAATAAATACTCATTCTGCCCATGTTGACGCAAGCGGAACAGTTATTAACGATAAATCACATCAATGCACCGCCACAGCTTCATTCAAACAAAATGTGTTGTTAGCGGGTACAACGTTATTTGCTAATAGTTCATTATTAGCGGGAAAAGTAACCATTTTAAAAGTAAGATGCCAGTCAGCATTGGGTACTGAGCAAATTTGTTCTTCTTACGACACAGGAACATTAAAATGCAAACCATCCTCAGATAATTTCAATTGCACAGCAGGTACAGTGCTTGATGATGCAAGTATTACGGCACATTTTAGTACTGCTTCTGATCTTTGTTATCAAAATTATGACCCGCAAAGTAATGATCTTAATCTCACCTGTAATACGACGAATCCCCCTGAATGGTGTACTTCGGGGAACAAAAGTTGCCCGAAAGAAATTTACACCATTCAAGTCATTTCAACAGATGTAAACGGCACAACCCGCGAAATCATAAGCGATCATGTTGTAGGCTGTGGGTAGTTGTTGATTCACCGTTTAATTTGCAACTATTATCATTTATCAAAACCACAAAAATTCCCCGTTTAAATGTATAAAATGAATACAAATAAAGGCTTTACACTTATTGAGTTACTCATTGTCGTCGCCATTATTTCGATGACGATGGGAATTGGTTTGCCAAGTTTTCAATCGATTATTGCTAGCACTCGATTAACGTCAGCCACGAATGCGATGGTGAGTGCGTTGCAATCGGCACGATTTGAAGCCATCAAGCAACACAATGTAGTTATTGTTAGAAGAACAAACAGTGATTGGCAAAACGGTTGGTTTCTCTTTGTTGATTTGAGCGGCAATACTACACAAGAGGTAGCAACAGAACCGACGCTCACCACTTTTGATTCGATTAGTTCAACTATTACAATCAAATCAACCTACACGAATTATGTGAGTTACGATGGAAGTGGACGGGCAAATACGGGGGGACATTTTACGTTTTGTTCTGGCACGGATTATCGTTCTGT
Organism: uncultured Pseudomonadota bacterium; assembly: GCA_903877065.1. Classification (GTDB taxonomy): domain Bacteria; phylum Pseudomonadota; class Gammaproteobacteria; order Methylococcales; family Methylomonadaceae; genus UBA10906. The sequence goes on along the minus strand of CAIRCR010000185.1, from coordinate 1,183 downwards.
GATTATTGCCGCGACAGGTCGTATACGAACAACAACTATTACATCGTGTATTTAAATTTTAAAATTGCGGATTGTATTGAATCTGTCAGTTAATAACCTTAATCGTCACGACCACGTCATGAAAATAATTTATGGTGACTCTTTTGACTAGCTAGGTGCTTCTTTCATGTCGGCATTACAACAAGAACTCATCTCAATCATAGAACACAAAAAGCTAACGCCACATTTTCAACCTGTTGTTTCACTTATAGAAAAAAAAATTATTGGTTACGAACCGCTCATTCGAGGTCCTTCAAATAGTCCGCTTCACAGTCCACTCAATTTATTTGATGTTGCGGAACGTTATGGTTTAAGTTCGAAACTAGAATTTCTATGTCGTGAATTGAGCATTATGCACTACGCGAGTTTTAACTTGGATGCGAAATTGTTTTTGAACGTTAGCCCACAAGTTTTATCTGAACCCGAATTTAAAACGGGTGAAACATTACGCTATTTAGAGCAGTTTGGTTTAAATCCCCATAACGTTGTTATTGAGTTGACCGAACATAAACCCACTGACGATTATGAGTTGATGCGTGAAGCCGTCGCGCACTATCGTGAGATGGGTTTTCAAATTGCCATAGATGATTTAGGTACAGGATATTCAAGTTTACGTTTGTGGTCAGAATTGTTGCCTGAATACGTCAAAATAGATCGTCATTTCATTCGAGAATTGCAAAACGATTCGGTTAAACTCAACTTTGTACGGTCAATTCAAGGTATTGCGAGCGCACTTAATTGCAACGTTATCGCAGAAGGTATTGAAACAGAAGAAGAATTTAAAACGATTGAACAATTGGGCATTTCTCACGGGCAAGGCTATTATTTAGCACGCGCTATTGAGTTGCCATTAACTAAAATCGACGCGGTTGTTTTTTGGTCTGATGAAATATCCCAACCGCCATCGATAGTACTAGGGTATGTAAATTCCACATCGGTGGAAATTATTAGCGAATTTATTCCGCCCATTTCAGCCGAAACATCAATTAGTGACGTGATGAATCTGTTTCAAAAAAATAGGGATTTAACGCTTGTGCCATTGGTAGATTCTGGCGTTGCGACGGGTATTATTTTTCGAGACATTTTTTTATCAAAATTGTTTTCAAGTCGTTACGGTATGGAATTATATGGTCGTAAACCGATT
>CAIRCR010000184.1 GCA_903877065.1 uncultured Pseudomonadota bacterium | reverse complement strand
GTTCCAAGCATCGAATCGCGCGCTACAAGGCATCGTCTCAGGGACCGCGTTAATTGGTTCAGGCATCCCTGCTCCTGATGAGATCTGAAATATGTTGTTAAGACTTCTGAAATTTGTTGTTAAGACTTCTGAAATTTGTTGTTAATGGTTCTGAAATTTGTTGTTAATGGTTCTGAATTTTGGTGTTGGGTATTCTTGGGCAGGTTGTTTTTTAAATTTTAAAATTGGAGAGTCAAAGTGAGTGAATTTTACGAAGGTATGGCTGAAGTGCTTGAAGTTGAAGTTGAGCAAATCACGCCAGAGTTTGAGTTGAAAAATGTAGATTGGAATTCATTAGCTATCGTTTCTACGATTGCACTTGCTGATGAATGTTTTGGTGTCATTTTGAACGGTAGAGCGTTGGATTTATGTAAAACAATTGCTGACATCGAAAACTTAATTGCTGCAAAAAAGGCATAATTTTATGACGGCTTCATCGATAGGAAAGGAAGTAAAAGTAACAGGTGCAAGCATTGCAGGCATTGTGTCTTGCGTACCGTCATTGCAAATAGAAAACGATTATTTTTTTGATAAATTTGGTGAAGCGGTTGTTAATGATGCCGTCAAAATGATTGGTGTTCAAAAGCGTCGCTGGGTCAATGAAACAACCTCTACACGCGATTTGTGTCTTCATGCGGCAAAACGGTTATTGACAGATTTAGAGTGGCTACCCGACACAGTAGATGCTTTGATTTTTGTTTCGCAAACACCTGATTATCGACTACCAGCGAGTGCTTGTGTATTGCAATCAGAATTAGGCTTGCCGAATGGGTGTATTGCATTCGATATAAATTTAGGCTGTTCGGGTTATCCTCATGCGTTGTGGTTAGGTATGACAATGATTCAATCAGGCGCGGCAAAACGTGTGTTGCTTGCTGTTGGAGATACCATTAGTAAAATTACAAATCCCGATGATCGTGCAACAGCTTTGTTATTTGGTGATGCAGGAACTGTGACTGCGTTGGAAGCTAGTGAAAATGATGTTAGTCATTTTGTTATGGGTTCTGATGGCAATGGTTACAACAATCTTATTATTCCGAAAGGTGCATTTAAAAATTACGCAGTCGAGTCCGATGCTCGAATGAATGATAAAAATCCTTCATTTTTATTTATGGATGGTGCGGAAATTTTTAATTTCACTTTGCAATCCGTTCCACCACTAATCACTAAAACAACTGAGTTCTCAGAAAAAAACACTGACGATTACGATGCGTTTTTATTTCATCAAGCTAACCTTTTCATGATTAAGCATTTAATCAAAAAAGCGAAATTGCCCACTGAAAAAGTTCCTATCAATATCAACGAATTTGGTAATACTAGCAGCGCATCGATTCCTTTACTCATGACAACTACTTTACGCGACCAATTAAAAAACAATTCCCTTCAATTAGCATTGTTTGGCTTTGGCGTGGGTTACTCTTGGGCATCGGCTTCGATTAAAGTAGGTAATTTAAAAGTGATTGAGACAATAGAATTATGAATACCGTTTTTTCTAAAGATTGTTTAGCAGGTGGTACTTATTTGGTTACTGGTGCATCGTCGGGTATTGGACAAGGCACCGCCAAATTGATTGCTCAATGTGGCGGACGTGTCATTATTTCAGGGCGTAATGAAGCTCGATTAAATGAAACATTTTCTTCGTTAGAAGGAACTGGGCATTTCATAAGCGCAGTTGATTTAGTTGATGCCGATCAAACCGCTGATTGGATAAAAAATGTTATTACAGAACATGGGATGTTATCAGGTGTTTTTCATTCTGCTGGAATGGAATTGATTAGACCTATACGAATGACCAAACAGGCACAATTAAACGATGTTTTTGGAAGTAGTTTGTTTGCAGCTTTTGGTATTGCCCGTGCTGCTAGTCAAAAAAATACCATCGTCGATGGTGGCTCATTAGTATTCATGTCGTCAGTAGCAGGTTCAACAGGACAGCAAGGAATGACCGCTTATTCTGCGGCAAAAGCAGGCATTGATGCGTTAGTTCGTTCTTTGGCGTGTGAAATGGCTAGTCGAAAAATAAGAGTGAATTCAATTGTCGCGGGAGCTGTGAAAACAGCCATGCACGATAGATTGTTCAATGGTAGTAGTGATTCGGCAATAGAAGAATATGAGAAAAGTCATTTGTTGGGATTTGGTGAAATAGATGATGTATCGAATGCAGCTTTGTTTTTATTGAGTTCTACAAGTCGTTGGGTTACGGGAACTTCTTTGGTTATTGATGGCGGATATGTGGTGAAAAAATGAATAAGCGTTTAATTTTAGTGGGATGTGGCGCATTTGCCCGTGAATTGATTTGCTGGATTGAAGATGCAGTTGATTTAGGCATGGGAAGAAAAGTAACTGGTTTTTTGGATGATGACCCAAAAGCCT
>CAIRCR010000183.1 GCA_903877065.1 uncultured Pseudomonadota bacterium | reverse complement strand
GTCAAATTATATGAGCTTTGTTTTCCACCGCATGAAACTAAAATTTGTTTTGCGTTGTATTCCAAACCGTTATCGTTTTTGAATTTGTCGATAATTGCTTTTTTTAAACTTGGAATGCCATCAACAGCCGTGTATTTAGTGAAACCTTTTTTAATGGCTTCAATGGCAACTTGTTTAATAAAATCAGGGGTATCAAAATCTGGTTCACCTGCGCCCAAGCCAATAATGTCATGACCTGCGGCTCGCATTTGTGCGGCTCTGGCGGTAATTGCTAAGGTCGGGGAAGGTTTTACAGCGTTTACACGATTAGAAAGTGTGATGCTCATTGTTTGTAAAGTTCTGTGATTAGGCAAAAGAAAGGTGCAAAGTCGAATAACGTTGCACCTGTTTTTAGTGAATTAACGTAAGTTTTGCAATGCTGCAATACGATCTTCAAGTGGTGGGTGTGTCATGAATAATTTCATTGTGCCGCTACCACTGATTCCAAACGCGGCAAGTTGACCAGGTAAGGCTTCGGGTTCGTGAGCGCGTTGCAAGGCTTGCAACGCTGAAATCATCTTTTCACGTCCCGCTAAATTCGCGCCACCTGCATCGGCTCTAAATTCGCGGTAACGAGAAAACCACATTGTGAGCATTGAAGCCAAAATGCCCAACGCAATTTGTGCGACCATTTGCGTAACGTAATACGCCCAGCCGTAGCCTTCACCTTCATTTTTCAAAATCACTTTGTCTACAAAATGACCAATAATTGTGGCAAAGAAATAAACAAATGTATTCACAACACCTTGCATAAGAGCCATCGTAATCATGTCACCATTGGCAACATGGCTAATTTCATGACCGACAACCGCTTCCACTTCGTCTGCACTCATCGTACGCAACAAACCTGTACTTACTGCAACTAATGCGTTATCACGACTTGCACCCGTTGCAAACGCATTGGGTTCGGCGGCATCAAAAATACCCACTTCTGGCATTCCAATTCCCGCGTGTTGTGCTTGACGAGCCACAATATCAACAAGCCATTTTTCAGTTTGATTTTGTGGCGATTCAATGATGACAACGCCCATCATTCTTTTTGCTGACCATTTCGACATCATTAGCGAAATAATTGAACCTGATGAACCAATAATTGCTGACATCAATAGCAATTTTTTCAAGTCCAAATCAACGCCGTTTGCCGCTAATGAACTGTGCAAACCTAAAAGGTTAAAAATCGTGCCAATCACCACCATGACAGCAAGGTTGGTGACTATAAATAAAAAAATACGTTTCATAAAATGCTCCTCTCGATTAAACGGCAAAATGATAACTTAAAGATTCTACGTTAAAAAGCAAGCGTTCCGAATTATTCCACTTCATCTTTTAGCAACGCATTAAACTCGTGCGTTTTTGTCAACATGACGCTGTATTTTGATTCAACCTTATCCATGATTTCACTCAGAAAGCGTGTTAGGTCTTCGTCATTTAACTGCTTTGCAAATGACAAAATGTGGTCTTCCAAATCGCTCATTGTGTCCGCATCAACAATTTCTTCTAGGAACACGGCGGCTTTTGATGATTCTAATGCGTCAAGTAATTCAGCTTCTGGACGTGGTTTTTTAAGTTCTTTTTGTAACTCATCAACGGCTTTGATAATTTGCACGGCAACCTGATACACCATTTTTAGCAACGTGAGTTTTTCGCTGAAGCGATACAGTTCTGCTGCCGCGTGCCGAATTTCAACCAGTGAAGTTTTAATATCTGTGGGATTAACGACTGTGTTTTGCATAATGTTCAGGTTTCGGGTGGTTAAGTACCGATAAGGCTTGAATGGTGTTTTAAGCCT
>CAIRCR010000182.1 GCA_903877065.1 uncultured Pseudomonadota bacterium | reverse complement strand
TATCGAAAGAAAAAGCAGTATTGAGCGTGAATGTTATGCAGTTGCGCGAAGCAAATGCAATGCTTATTTCAGATAACATCAAAGCGCATACGCTCACTCAAGAAACAGAAAAAGCTAAACTGAAAATGACTGATTTAGCGCAACACGATGTACTGACTGGCTTGCCGAACCGTTTGTTATTAAATGACAGACTAGAACAAATGATTATTTTGGCAAATCGTCAGAGTAATTTGTTTGCCGTGATGTTTTTGGATTTAGATAATTTTAAACGTATTAACGATTTGCATGGACATTCCGTTGGCGACCAAGTGTTGCAAATGGTTGCCAAACGCTTACTTAGCTGTGTTCGCTATTCAGATACGGTATGTCGTCAAGGCGGTGACGAATTTGTTATCTTGCTTACCGACATCGAACACCCAGAATATGCAATAAAAGGGACAAAAAGCGTTGAAAAAAAAATTCTTGCAACTTTAGCAAAGCCTTATGTTATTGGTGAAATTGAAGTTCAAACCTCTGCCAGTATGGGAATCAGTATGTATCCTGATAATGGTTTAAATGCAGAAACCTTAATCAGAAATGCGGATACGGCTATGTATCGCGCTAAAGAATCTGGACACGATAGTTATCAATTTTTTGAATAACCCAACTTATTAGCTAACGATTTAGTTTTCTCATTTTTCGATTTTTCCCAAAAAAGGTGTGAGTATGCAACCCAAAAAAGCCTTATTACCCGCACCAATTCTAGACAACGAAGACAACGTGCGCCAGCAAGAAGAAGATGCGATTCGCACCGTTTCGGAATACTCGCGCAGTTTGATTGAAGCAAGCCTTGATTCATTTGTGACAATTAGCGTGGAAGGAAAAATCACCGATGTTAATCACGCAACGGAATTAGCAACAGGTATTGATCGTGAACATTTAATTGGTAGTGATTTTGCCAGTTATTTCACCGACCCAGAAAAAGCAAGTGAAGGTTATCAACTCGTATTTTCACAAGGCAGCGTGACCAATTACCCACTCGTGATGCGTCATATTTCAGGCAAAGTCATCGACGTACTTTATAACGCAAGCCTTTATCGCGGACGCAATGGCAATGTGTTAGGCATCTTTGCCGCCGCACGAGATGTGACTGAGCGTAAAAAAGAAGAAGCCTTGCTCAAAGCAGGTGCATTGCAAAATGCAATTTTCAACAGCGCGAATTTTTCCAGTATTGCCACCGATGCGAAAGGCGTAATTCAAATTTTCAATGTCGGTGCAGAGCGAATGCTTGGCTATACCGCCCTTGAAGTGATGAACAAAATCACGCCCGCCGATATTTCCGACCCTCAAGAAGTCATTACTCGCGCTCAAGCGTTAAGCAATGAATTTGATACGCCGATTACCCCTGGTTTTGAAGCGTTGGTTTTTAAAGCCTCGCGTGGAATCGAAGATATTTACGAACTAACCTACATTCGCAAAGACGGCAGCCGTTTTCCTGCGGTCGTATCCGTCACCGCGTTGCGTGATGATGAAGAAAGTATTATTGGCTATTTGTTAATTGGTACGGATAACACCGCGAGAAAACAAGCCGAAGATGCCTTATTGAAAGCTGACGCATTGCAAAGTGCTATTTTTAACAGTGCAAATTTTTCAAGTATTGCAACCGATGCCAAAGGTGTAATTCAAATTTTTAACGTCGGTGCAGAGCGAATGCTTGGTTATGCCGCAACTGATGTAATGAACAAAATTACTCCCGCCGATATTTCTGACCCACAAGAAGTGATTACTCGCGCTCAAGCCTTGAGCAATGAATTAGGAACATCGATTACACCAGGTTTTGAAGCCTTGGTTTTCAAGGCCTCGCGTGGTATCGAAGATATTTATGAACTCACTTATATTCGTAAAGACGGTAGCCGTTTTCCAGCGGTGGTTTCTGTCACGGCATTACGCGACGCGCAAGGCATTATTATTGGTTATTTGTTAATTGGCACAGATAACACTGCGAGAAAACAAGCCGAAGAAGCTCTAATTAAAGCAGGTGCGTTGCAAAATGCGATTTTTAACAGTGCGAATTTTTCCAGCATTGCCACGGATGCGAAAGGCGTGATTCAAATTTTCAATGTCGGCGCAGAAAAAATGCTCGGTTATGAAGCCGCTGACGTAATGAATAAAATCACGCCAGCGGATATTTCTGACCCACAAGAAGTGATTACTCGCGCTCAGGCTTTAAGCGATGAACTCAGCACACCGATTACACCAGGTTTTGAAGCCTTAGTTTTCAAAGCCTCACGCGGTATCGAAGATATTTATGAACTCACTTATATTCGTAAAGATGGCAGTCGTTTTCCTGCGGTTGTATCCGTAACGGCTTTGCGTGATGCACAAGGCGCAATTATTGGTTATTTGCTGATTGGCACAGATAACACCATTCACAAACAAATCGAAGCAGAACAAACTCTTTTAGCCCAACGTCTACGCGACCAACAGTTTTACACACGTTCTTTATTTGAATCCAATATCGACGCACTGATTACCACCGACCCATCGGGCATTATTACTGACGTAAATAAACAAATGGAAGTGCTGACAGGTTGTACCCGTGATGAGTTAATTGGTGCGCCATTCAAAAATCATTTCACCCATCCCGAACAAGCAGACGCGGGGATTCGGCTGGTTATCAATCATAAAAAAATCACAAATTACGTTTTAACTGCCCGTTCGATAGAAGGCAAAGAAACTGTTGTTTCTTATAACGCGACAACTTTTTACGATAGAAATCGAAAATTACAAGGCGTATTCGGTGCGGCGCGTGACATTACCGAACTTAAACGATTAGATCAGGTGTTGCGTGAAAAAAATATCGAATTAGAAAATGCCACGTTAGTGGCTGAAAAAGCCAATCTCGCAAAATCCGATTTTCTTTCAAGTATGAGCCACGAATTACGCAGTCCGCTAAATGCCATTTTAGGGTTTGCGGAATTGATGGCATCAGACCCTATTCCACCAACGCCAAGCCAAAAAGCAAGCCTTGCACAAATCGGAAACGCAGGTTGGCATTTGCTCACACTTATCAACGAAATTCTTGATTTAGCCAAAGTCGAATCACGGCAAATGCCGTTATCAAAAGAAGCGGTTTCATTGTCAGAAGTGATTTTGGAATGCAAAGCAATGGTTGAACCGCTCGCAAAACAACAAGGCATAAAACTCAGCCTCCCTTTGTTTGACGTGCCTTATTTTGTTATTGCCGACCGTGTTCGTTTAAAACAGGTTTTTATCAATTTGCTGTCGAATGCCATTAAATATAATCGTCCAAACGGTACGATTGTTGTGGCCTGTACCAACATTTTAGAACGCACTCGCATTAGCATTACCGATACAGGTTTTGGTCTATCACCTGAAAAGATAGATCAGCTTTTTCAAGCCTTCAACCGTTTAGGACGCGAAACAAACAACGAAGAAGGCACAGGCATTGGACTTGTTGTTTCAAAGCGAATGGTTGAATTGATGGGAGGTACAATTGGCGTTGAAAGTACCGTTGGTGTTGGCAGTGTATTTTGGTTTGAACTCGAGTCAATCTCTGAACCGAAACAAATTTCAATGGAAAAAAACGAATTATTAGCTCTTTCATCATTGCCAATTATTTCTAATATCACACGGTTATCAACGTTGCTTTATGTTGAAGATAATCCTGCCAATTTGAAATTAGTTGAACAAATTATCGAGCGTCATCCCAACATGAATTTATTGACCGCAACAAATGGCAATATGGGCGTTCAAGTGGCGCGTAAGCATTTACCTGACGTAATTTTAATGGACATCAACTTACCTGGCATAAATGGTTTTGAAGCCTTGGAAATTCTAAAACAGGATTCAAAAACCATGCACATTCCAATTATCGCGGTGAGTGCAAATGCGATGCCCAGCGACATAAAAAAAGGCATGGATGCAGGTTTTTTTCGTTATATCACCAAACCTATTCGCGTCAATGAGTTGATCGCTGTTGTGAGTTTGGCACTCGAATCAGTCAAGGATTAAATAAGATGACCATTCACGTTATAAGTTTATCTACGATTCTACAAAGCAAAGTGTTAATAGTTGATGATCAAGAAGCCAATGTGATTTTGCTAGAGCAAATTTTATTGCGCGAAGGCTATCAAGCGATTACTTCTACAATGAAACCCCGCGACGTCTACGAACTTCATAAAAAAAATTCGTATGATTTAATTTTGCTTGATTTGCAAATGCCTGAAATGGACGGATTTGAGGTGATGGAAGAATTAAAACAAATTGAAAAAGACGGTTATTTACCTGTTTTAGGGGTGCTGATTCCATTTAATGTGGAATTAGACGCAAACTTGAGTTCCAAATTGATCTACTTTTTCCCAAAACTGCTGCCATCGTCCGTTGGATTGAATTAACGCTCTCAATGACAAAATAACTTTTGAACCTTGAGGCT
>CAIRCR010000181.1 GCA_903877065.1 uncultured Pseudomonadota bacterium | reverse complement strand
TGCAAAGTCATAAATATCTTCAAACAAATAGGCATGAATAAAAGAAAGTCCTGCGAATGTGCCGACTTCTACGTTGTTAATATCACCCGAATCAAAAAGCTGTTTAGCTTTTCGCTTACTAATTTTTTCTTCTGCTCTCGCAAGTTCAACTTGATGAGTGATATTGAATTTGTTTTCTAAAATCATGTGGCGTTTCCCTCAATCTCGGCAATAATGGCATCTTCGTAACTTCTCATTATTCAACGCTAAATTCTAGCACAAACAAAAAAAGCTGATTTTCATCAGCTTTTCCATCTAATTAGCAAACTGTGCCGTAATAAATTTAAAAAATGAAATTGTAATTTAACAAAAAAACCGCCCTTCGGTTTGATCGAAAGAGCGGTTTTTGTTGCAGCGAAACCTAATTACGCCAGTGAAGTAATTCCAACAGCAACAATCGTATCTTTAACATCTGCGATATTTACAACTTCATCATCACCGAATTTCAGCATCTCGATGTAATTCAAAACATCAACGCCTTCATTGACATCTTTGCCAATATATTTGACTATCATTTGAATACTACCATCAACAATTTTGTTGCGGGTGATTTGATAATCAGTTTGTGCGCCGTTGAAAATTGCGACATCTTGACCATCACCACCATTCAACGTGTCGCTACCTTCACCGCCTTGCAAGAAATCATCACCCGCATCACCATTAAGAGCATCAGCACCTTCGCCACCGTCTAAAACATCTTCACCGTCACCGCCAAATAATTTATCTGCTCCTTTGTCACCAAAAATATCATCGTTCCCCGCGTTGCCAGTCAATATATTTTCAGCCGAATTACCCAAAAGTTGATTCGCAAAATCGTTGCCCGTGCCGTTGATATTGCCAACGCCAGCAAGCACCAAATTTTCAATGTTTTTATCCAACGTGTAAGCCAATGTGGTTTCAATCGTATCGTTGCCGCCGAGTCTTCCATTCTTGTTGGATTCCGTCACAACATCTTTGGCATCGTCAATAAAGTAATAATCGTTGCCGTCACCCCCAGACATTGTATCAGCACCCAAACCACCTTTTAACGTGTCATTACCGTCGCCGCCAATAAGTTTATCGTCACCTTTTCCACCCAAAATTTTGTCATTGCCCTTGCCGCCGTCTAACGTGTCGTTGCCATTGTTACCGCTGACAACGTCGTTGCCCGCTAATGCGCTGATTGAATACGGCGTTGTTTTCACAGAACCAGAAAGCACGTCATTTTTTTCTGTGCCAGTAACTTTTGCATCTTTGCTGTCGAGAATAACGCCGTTTACATAACTCGATTGAATTGCTGCCGTGTCCGCACTGGTGACAGATTCTAGCGTTCCGTAACCATCAACATATTGCACATTGACGCTGATTCGATCACCCACATCACCCAAACTTAATTTGTAAGTTGGGTTCGTTGCGCCATTGATTGGTGTATCACCGCTTAACCATTGATAACTAAATTGTCCCAAACCATCAATGTCAGCGAGTGTGCTTAAAACCGATAATTCTGTACCGTTTTTTTGCTCACCCATCACAATGACGTAGCCCGTCGGTAACGTATTCAACGGGATAACTTTCGTCGTTTGACCACTGGTAACGCTTTCAAGTGTTCCGCCATTGTCGGTGTATTGCACCGCAACGCTAATCGATTTTCCGATTAAATCTTTAGTCAATGTTAGCGTACTGCCATTAGCAAAGCCTTTGCCGTCGGCTTGCCATTTGTACTGGAAATCGCCGCTTAAACCATCAATATCAGTAATGCTATTTTGCACGGTTAAAATTTCACCCACCTGCGCCGTGCCGTTAATATTGACAATGCCTTCGTCAAAGAGTTTATACAAGGCGGGAACATAGTCAATGAGTTTGGGGACAATTTGTTGGGTTTCTTCGTCGTAAACATCGAGTTGACTTTGAGAATGTTCAATACTGCCGATATAGGTATCGGGCGCGTGTAAAATATGTTCTTTTTCTGTTTTGGATTGATATTGATTGGATAGAGACATGATTTCAAAGAATATGATGTACTTGAATGTCGCGTAGAGTTTTTAAGTTTGTTTTGGGGGCAAAGAAAAACAAAACTTAAAAGATGGGGGGTTCCCGAAGGGTAGGGAAACCTTGGTTACACAACTAATATTTCTACCTGTAATTCAACCTCATTGATAAATATGGATACAAGTTTGTCTA
>CAIRCR010000180.1 GCA_903877065.1 uncultured Pseudomonadota bacterium | reverse complement strand
TTAAAACTCAAAGTCAGCCCATTCATAAAACAGATGTTGCAGGAAACACCGCTGAGTTCAAAACAGAACATTACTGAAATTGATAAAGAGCATTATTTAGTTGAAGTGGTTGTTAATAATACTGACCAATTGCACAGATGGTTACGAAGTTTGGGGTCTTCAGTTGAAGTGCTTGAACCTGCTTATTTACGAAATGAGTTTGCCGCTGAAATAAGTGCGTTGAGTAAAATGTATCAGTGAGTTTTCAACAAATCCTTTCGTATTCATTATTGTTACATAAATTACATAACGAATACGAAAAGACTCGCGGTCTTTATGTTTGTCTTTGCGTGAATACATAGTTCGGTCACGGAAAAATCCTGCTTTATTAACGTGATGGGCAAATTTAGCCACAGGGTTTTGTGGCAATTTCTCTTTTAACTTTTGCAACTCAAGTTTGAGTGCATTTTTTGGTTTTTTCTTGGACATAAAAATTCCTCTTGTTTGTGGATAGGAAGCATTTCACTCCCTATCATTTGAAAATTACGTTGATCTACGCTCCTTAGTATTCTACCCTTTAACGCACAAAATTTGTTTTAAAGTATGTACCACTTCAACTAAATCTTCCTGATTTTTCATTACCACATCAATGTCTTTATACGCGGATGGAATTTCATCAAGCACACCTTTATCTTTACGACAAATAACACCTTCTGTTTGTGCAATTAAATCTGCTGTTGTAAATTCTTTTTCAGCTGCGGTACGGCTCATTTTCCGACCTGCGCCGTGAGAGCAAGAATGAAAACTTTGAGGATTACCTTTGCCGTGCACAATAAAAGACTTCGCTCCCATGCTGCCTGGAATAATACCTAAATCTCCTTCACGCGCTCGAATTGCCCCTTTTCTTGTTACCCAAACGTTAGCATCAAAATGATGTTCATGTGCGACGTAATTGTGATGACAATTCACCGCTTCTTTTGTGATTTCAAATGGCAGTACATGACGTTTTAATGCGGCTATCACCAAATCGAGCATCGCTTGACGATTTTCAAAAGCGTAACGTTGCGCCCAGTCAACGGCGTATGTGTAATCATTGAAATGTTCACAGCCTTCTGGAAAATACGCCAAATCACGGTCAGGTAAATGAATAAACCATTGCTCCATATCTTTACGCGCAAGCTCGATAAAATAATTTCCGATAGCGTTACCAATCCCACGACTACCTGAATGCAACATAATCCAAAGCTGTTGCTGTTCGTCCAAACATAACTCGATAAAGTGATTGCCAGAGCCGAGTGTTCCCATTTGACAAATCCAACTTGAAAAATTTTTGAAGGCTTTTAACAACTTCGGATGTTTTTCAGTCATCAACATCAGTTGTGTTTCAAACGGTAAGGCACGTTCAGTTAAAGCTCTGTCTTCTTTGTGTTGGTCACGTCCAACAGGAATATCACGACTGATTTGCTCAAACACTTTCTTGAGTAATTTTTCGTCAAAATCGTTAGCTGTTAGTGACAAACGACACGCAATCATTCCACAGCCAATATCAACGCCAACAGCAGAAGGAATAATCGCTTTATGACAAGCAATTACAGACCCAATCGTTGCACCGATTCCAGTATGCACATCGGGCATTGCAGCAACGTGTTTGTGAATAAAGGGTAAATTTGCAATGTTACT
>CAIRCR010000179.1 GCA_903877065.1 uncultured Pseudomonadota bacterium | reverse complement strand
TAACATTTTTTAGTATCATTTGCTTACAAAAATATTATAGAATTTATTTATGCTAAAGGATTTTCAAAATTAATTAATACTCTTTGAAAATATTCTTTCTAATTAAATCAATTTTTAACGAATAATGTGCGATGAAACAAGTTTCTCAAGACTCTCACGAGAAACGCTTAAATTTATGGAAATCGACAATGTCTTCAACCGCCTCAAGCGACAGGGGTTTTTGGACCGAATTTACCTGCTTGTCAATGACATTTTCAATTCCGAACATTCATTCACAATCAATGAACTCCTTCGCCTCGCAGAATCAAAAAATATACGAACTGCAGATTTCAACCTCAAAGAGCATTACAAACTGAATTCCCATATTTTTAAATAGAACTTTACACTCGTAAGTGGGATCATTATCGAAGATGTCTGGGTCAATTTTAATAAATTGATGATGGAGTAAGAGCTCCAGATCAAATAAAGCAAGCTATTCCGGATTGACGAGGAAGCGTAATTGGAGAATTGCAACACTGAGGAATTGGATTAGAACAGAGTTTAGAATGAGAATTTGTCAGATCGGCATGCGATCAAAACAAGCTTTCAAAAAATAATCGAGGAAGTCTAGAGAAATAATTCCACTTCTCCCAAAACTCAAGGGAGCTAATCGCACCGACTTATGCAAGCATAATAACGCCCCTAGAAAAAATCCTAGTCCATTACCTCATCGCCAAAGACTTCCTCCCAATAGAATTAAAATACAATAATGTATTTGGAAAAATTGGCCAAAAACAAACAGAAGCAGTTTTTCTCAAATAGGTCAATTTCGAGCACTTAGTTCAATTTTAACAACGACGCATACAACGACGCCACTGACGGTTAAGGCAGCCAGGCCCAAGCCATCACAAAGCATTAAGATGTTGGTGAAAATCCGTTGTCTTTTTATCGCTGTTTCTTCAGAAACGACCTGTTCTTTTCGTGAACGGTATTTATAGAAATCGTAAAGCCATAAAATAAGATGACCGACCAAAACTGTTGCGATGATAATGCCCAAATAAACCGGTGATTTTAACGCTCCCACGGGTTTTCTTTGAAATACAACATCCCGAATGATGCTGCCGCCAATGGACGGTAACAGCGCAAAGAGGAAGGCACCAAACAGGGTGGATGAATTTCGATAGGCAATAACCAGGCCAGAGATAGAGAAGGCAAAGATTCCCAAATATTCTACTAATCGAAACCAATTCGAATCAATTGTTTGTAATAAAATAACGGGGTGAAAATAGTGTCTGACGATCTCCTTATAGTCAGACGATTTTTGTAATTCTGTAATCGCCTTGTTAAATTTTTCAACTGTTTCTAAAGAAACTGTTTTTTTGCTAAAAATAAAATAAACAGGAATCTTTTCCTCAGCAGCCCTTTCGGTAACTTTATTGCCATTACGCGTTCGCCAAACATTAGTTGCTCCTGAAAGTCGATCAGCAATAAAGCCGTCAATTTTTCCTGCCAGAAGATTTTTTAAGTGGATAAGGTCATCTCTTGCTTGAACAATTTGATCTTGATTATCAGGATCTTTAATCCAGTCACCAACTTTTTTATCAGGGTAGTATGCGCCAGGTGTCACCCCTAAACGGAATTTTTTTTTCTTAAATTGAGCTAGCGTTTCATCAATGCTTTTGAACTGAATGGATATAGGATTGCTCCGCAAAAAAACAACGCTCTTTGTTCGTGGCGATAACTAAT
>CAIRCR010000178.1 GCA_903877065.1 uncultured Pseudomonadota bacterium | reverse complement strand
GACCAATTGCGCGACTTTTTGTTTATGTTCAAACGAGGCGGTGCCGGCAATATGATCGTTTAATTCTTGCGAACTGGCTTGAATACTGACTTGAATGTGGTCAAGTCCAGCCGTTTTGAGTTGCACAATTTTTTCTTCGGTCAAACCATAACCCGACGTGATCAAATTCGAGTAATAACCCAATTCGCTTGCGTGTTGCGCTAATTCAACTAAATCGGGACGTGTCAACGGTTCGCCGCCCGAAAAACCAAGTTGAACCGCGCCCATTTTTCGCGCTTGCGTCAAAACACGTTTCCAATCGTCGGTCGTCAATTCACTTTTATATTTCGTGTAATCGAGCGGATTTGAGCAATACGGGCATTGCAGCGGGCAAGAATACGTCAATTCAGCTAATAACCAACGTGGTGGCGTATTTGTTTTGAGTAATTGAGTCATTGTTTTTCCTAAAAAATGATAACGCTAAACTTTGAGCAACGTTTCTTTTGAATCATCAATAATCGCCGTAATTTTATCTGCTTCAACTCGTGTCATTAACGGCTCAAAATCATTTAACGTATGATTGACAAGCGGTTTCAATTCATCAATCCAACGCGTCGTTGGCGCATTTAAAAACGCTTCAGCTTTAGTCGTCAAAACAGGCAAAACGGGTTTTAAATATGCCGCTAAAATTCTAAATAAGTTAATGGCAACTGAACAAACGTCGTGTAATTCAGTGTCTTTTCCTTCTTCTTTTGCGAGCAACCACGGTTTTTTATGGTCAATGTATTGATTTGCTTTGTCGGCTAATTCCATAATTTCGCGCATCGCTTTACTAAATTCACGCTGTTCGTAACAATTTGCAATGACTTCACTTTCACCAATAAATTCGGCAAACAATTTGGGCTCAACACACGTCATCGAAAGTTTATTGTCGAATTTTTTACGAATAAAACCGCTACAACGACTGGCGATATTGACCACTTTTCCGACTAAATCTGAATTTACACGATGACTGAAATCATCAAAATTCAAATCAATATCATCAATTGTGTTGCTCAATTTCGCCGCAAAATAATAACGCAGATATTCGGGGTTTAAATGGTCGAGGTAAGTGCGAGCAGTAATAAACGTGCCACGAGATTTCGACATTTTTTCGCCATTAACGGTTAAAAATCCGTGTGCAAAAATTGCGTCTGGCGTTCTGAAATTCGCACCACTGAGCATCGCTGGCCAAAAAAGTGCGTGAAAATAAATGATGTCTTTGCCAATAAAATGATAAAGCTCAACGTCACTCTCTTTTGCCCAAAAATCATCAAAATTTAAATTCGTTTTGTCACATAAATTTTGAAAACTTGCCATATAACCAATTGGCGCATCGAGCCAAACGTAAAAATATTTATTCGGTGCATCGGGAATTTCAAAACCAAAATAGGGCGCGTCGCGTGAAATATCCCACTGTTGTAAACCACCCTCTAACCATTCGGCTAATTTATTACGAACTTCGGCTTGTAGATGCCCTGCCCTCGTCCATTCTCGCAACATTTCAGTGAAATCCGCTAAATTAAAAAAGTAATGCACAGATTCTTTTTCAATCGGTGTTACCCCTGAAACTGCTGAAACGGCATTTTTCAAATCCGTCGGTGAATAATTCGCGCCACACACTTCACAACCGTCGCCGTATTGGTCTTTCGCGCCACATTTTGGGCAATCACCTTTAATAAATCTATCAGGTAAAAACATATTTTTTACAGGATCGAAGGCTTGCGTAATGGTGCTTGAACAGATGTGTCCTGCCTCGCGTAAACGGTTATAAACCAACGCCGACAACGTTTTATTTTCGTCAGAGTGTGTGCTGTGATAATTGTCGAATGCGATGCCAAAATCAGAAAAATCACGCTGATGATTTTTACCTACTTGAGCAATCAATTCTTCTGGCGTGATGCCGTCACGATCTGCTTTGAGCATAATTGGCGTGCCGTGCGCGTCGTCAGCACAAACGTAATAGCATTCGTGACCGCGTTGTTTTTGAAAACGTACCCAAATATCGGTTTGAATATATTCGACCAAATGCCCTAAATGAATTTCGCCGTTTGCGTAAGGCAACGCGCTGGTGACTAAAATTTTTCGTTGTTGCATAAAATAATTGTCCGAGATTGAAAGTTAAAAATTTGACGCATTATGTCATAAAAGCAAAACAGCTAAAAAAGCACATTTTGATTTACACCTTGTGTTCCAGGCTTTTATAGTAAAATGGGGCAATTCTTCTACTTTTCATGTGTCCCACTATTTTCAACCTAATATTTACAATGATTATTAAATTCGCCTATTTTTTAAGACAATTTCAGCATTATCAAAATATAAAAGCGTTTTTTTATACTCTTTTGGAAAATAAAAGCGGTCGATATGGCAGGTGTGCCGCTTTTTTTATCACAGGCACCGTGCTACTGAGTGTACTTGCTTTTATTTACGAAATTGATGAACAAAATAATGAACTCAGTCAATTTATCGAACGTGCTGTTTTGCTTATTTTTGCAACAGAGTATTTATTACGGCTTTGGCTAGTAAGTGATAGTCACAAAATAATTTTGGCAGAATATGAAAGGTCGCAATACTTAAGTACTAAGTTTCCGCTGTGGTCGGCATTGCGAGCAGTTGCTCTTGAAAAAATTCATTATATGTCAACGACAATGGCAATAATTGATTTACTAGCAATTTTACCTAGTTTTGACACTTTTCATTTTTTTAGATAATTTAAGTACGGGGATTGCTGTTGCCGATAATAATCGGGAAATTATTTACGTCAACCCCGCCGCATTTAATTTGTTTAAAAGTGTTGAAAAAGAATTG
>CAIRCR010000177.1 GCA_903877065.1 uncultured Pseudomonadota bacterium | reverse complement strand
TTGGGTTAATAAAAGTGCGATGGCAAAGAATACTTGATTTAGATGTTTTCTCAAAAAAATTGCCGTTCAAAACTAGGTATAGCTTCATTTTTGGCTGGTACTTGAACGACATAATTCTGGTAAATTATTGTTATTTAATCATAAAAACTTTAGTCTGATTTTAGATAAGTTTTTTCTATAACGAAAATGGTGTGTTATAAAAAAATAGACACTTGATATGTGCGACAATTTGTCACATTCCGATTTGTGATAATTGTTGTTAGAATTGTTCAACTTTTAAGATTTCTCAAACTATTTTTTTCATAGCCGATAGCTAAAAGTTGTTTTACATCCTTCCTAAATACCTCTCAGGCGACTTTTTAATCAAGTCGCCTTTTTTTTGTTTAAAATCCTGCTGCTTTCGTTTTTGCTTCTGTAGCCCCAACGTCATCACCTTGCATTTCTTTAGCATGGGCAATGAGTAACCAACTGTTTTTCTTTAACGCATTATCTTTACCTGCCAATAAAGCCGATTTTTTTGCTAAATCTTCGGCAAGTATCGGTTTTGATTGTTTTAACCGCAACACCGCTAATTTATAAAGTAACTCCCCATTACGCGGTTCAATACGAATAGCACGCTCAATCGCAGCCGCAGCAGATTCAATATCACCTGATTGACTACTTTTATTGGCTGCTGTGACTAATGCTGTAACCGCTGGTGATAATGCCGATCCCACTTCAGCAGGTTTAAATTCAGCGGGTGCGACGGGTTCAAATTTAGGCACCCCCGTTTCTGCTGGGGGCGTTGGAGTCAATAAATGCCGAGAAGGTGGTTGTACTTCAATCACCTTTGGTGTTTCAGAATTATTAACAGAAGGTGAAATCGGAATTGGGGCGGCGGCAATGGGTTCTATAGGCTCTACTTTAATTTCAATCGCTTCAACAACTGGCGGTGTAAATTCGTGCAGTGGCTCAACTGTTACCACCTCACTTGCTTTCGTCTTAGGCACAATCGGTTGTTTTGGCGTAACAGGCGTCGGCGTATTGTTATAAGGGTGACTGCTACTATAAACTGGAGCGGGTGGTTGAGAACCACTCAAACCTGTACAACCTGTGATAAAAATAGGCAAAACGCCACTAATTAAAACAGCTCTTTTAATCGTAGATTTTTTTACAACATTATCAAAATAATTCAACATCATCTTCATCAGTTTGCTCGGCTTCAACAGCTTCTTTAATGGCTAAGGCTTCTTCGATTGTTTTACCATCCAAAACAGCATCGAACATAATTTTTTCGGATTCCATCGTATAACGTGAACGAATTTCCATTTGAAATTTGCGCCACTCAAAGGGATTATACAAACGATCTGGACTTTCAACTAAAGACGATAAGCCTTTCAAATTAGACGTTACATGAAGCAGGCATTGTTGCAGACGATCATAAAACTGAAATGCCACAATTGAATCTTGAATTCGAATACTAGTTTCTGCACAACATTTCAACGCTTCTTCGCGTGAGGGAGTTTCATCTAAATCTTGTAAATGATTGTAAATGATTTGCATATGTTCGACCATTGACGTGAATGAATCAGTCAACGTATTCACTGAAACATCCGCTGTCTCCAACATATTCGACACTTGCCCAGCGGATAAATTAAGTAATTTTGCAGTTTCACGAATCTGAGTCCAATCAAGGTCAGGCGAAAAAGAATTAGAATGTTTAATCATGTGACCTGCCGAAAAATAGTTTGTCAAAATGAGGTTATGTTGTTTCTTGCCAGTAACTGAACCAGCTCCCATTATAACAAACATCATGTGATGAGCTTTAAAAATGCAAAAATTAAAATCAATATTTAGATGATTTTCATTCAAAACAGCTTTAATCATGCAAAGTTATTGAACTTTTTCAATCGGTCTGTTTTGATTACGAATCCATTCACTCCAAGAACCCGCATACAACTTAGAACCCTTCAACCCCGCATATTCCATCGCTAATAAGTTATGACACGCCGTTACACCCGAACCGCAGTAATGCACTACGTTTTCGGTTTTGGTGTCGCCAATTAAAGCTTGAAATTCAGCGCGTAATTTTTCAATCGGCAAAAAGAAACCGTTGTCTAAATTCAATTGAAACTGACGATTAAGCGCGTGGGGAATATGCCCTGCTACAAAATCAATCGGTTCAATCTCACCGCGATAACGTTCTGGTGTTCGTGCATCAATTACACAAATTTTTTTCTGAGCAATGGCATTTTGAACTTGGATTGCGTTTAACCATTGTGAGTCGTTTAAATACGGTCTAAAAATCGTCGGTTTAATTTTCGGTAAGGTCGTCACTAAATCGAATTGTTTTTGCCATGCCTGAATGCCACCGTCTAAAACAGCAATTTTGTCATGTCCAAGCCAATGACGTAGCAACCACCACAATCGTCCTGCAAATGCGCCACTAGCATCGTCATAAACAACGACTTGTGAATTATTTGAAATTCCCCACACACCTAATTTTTGTGCTAATACTCTGAAATCGGGTAACGGGTGACGACCTGTAAAATCGGTAATTTGTGAGGATAAATCGTTATCTAAATGCGCGTATCGGGCATCGGAAATGTGTCCATGCTGATAAGCATTTTTGCCTAATTCGGGATTTGCTAATGAAAAACGACAATCAATAATTACCCAATTCGATTGATTCAAATTTAGGTTCAATGTTTCTGCTGAAATTAACGTGTTGTAATTCATTTTAATCATTCTTTAAAAAGGGATAATCGGTGTAACCCACTTCGCCACCCAAATAAAACGTTTCTGGATTAGGCGTATTCAAATCAGCACCTGTTTTGATTCGAGCAGGAAAATCAGGATTGGCAATAAAACTCGTACCAAATGACACTGCGTCTAGTTTTCCTGTTGCAACCGCGTCTTCGGCTTCTTTTGCGTCATAACCCATGTTGCCAATCAATACGCCTTGATAATTTTCACGGATTGGCGTTAAAACATCACCTGTTTGTTGCTGGAAGAAATCAGCACGCATAACGTGTAAATATGCCAAATTGAAATCATTGAGGCTTTTTGCCAGCCATGTTGAAAGCGTAACGGGGTCACTATCAATCATACTATTGAAACTATTTAACGGTGAAATTCGCAAACCTACTCGTTCACTTCCCCAAACATCACAAACCGTTTGCAACACATCCAAAGTCAAACGCGCCCGATTTTCAATCGAGCCACCGTAATCGTCAGTGCGTTGATTTGAACCATCACGCAAAAATTCATCGAGTAAATACCCATTTGCCGCATGGACTTCAACACCGTCAAACCCGGCTAATTTCGCGTTTTCAGCCGCTTTTTTGAACCCATCAACGATGCTTGGTAATTTTTCAAGTTTTAATTCACGTGGCACAACATAAGGTTTCATGCCTTCGGGTGTGAAAACTTCACTGCTCGTTATAGCAATTGCACTTGGTGCAACAGGTTGTGTGCCGTCATTTAACAATGGGTGACAAGCCCGTCCGCCGTGCCAAATTTGTAAAAAAATTAAGCCGCCTTTTTTATGCACTGCGTCGGTCACTTTTTTCCAGCCAGCAATTTGCTCTTGAGAATAAATACCAGGCTCTTTCCAAAATGCTGAATTGCCTTCCATCACCATTGTGGCTTCAGCAATAATAAGTCCTGCGCTCGCACGTTGAGCATAATGCGTTGCCATCAAATCGCTAGGAATATGATTTTCAGCGGCACGGCATCTCGTCAACGGTGCCATTAGAATCCTGTTTGATAAAGTGATTGTGCCTAATTTTAGTGGTTCAAATAATTTCATTTTTAGAATCTCAAGGTTTTTAACATGGTTTTTAAATTAACGAGTTTTTACTTACCCAACGTTTTTCATTCGACACTAACTGCTCCAACTTCCAAAATGGTGCATTTGCTTTTAATTCCTCCATCAAATAACGACACGCATCAAACGCTTCGCCTCGATGAGCCGCCCATACAGCAACTAAAACAATAGGTTCATTGGGAAAAATTTCACCAACACGATGCACAATCAAACAATCTAAAAGCTGCCATTGCGCTTTTGCTGTGGTGACAATTTTCGCCAATTGCTTTTGTGTCATGCCGTCGTAATGCTCTAATGTCATAGCTTGCACGTCATCACCGTCGTTAAAATCACGCATTGTGCCAATAAAAATACTCGTCGCGCCAAATTTACCGCCTAACGCTAATTGATTTTGATAATTTTGAATTTCAGCAAATGGCTCAAACAAAAAATCACAAATTTTTATTGTCATTTTTAACCGCCTGTTACGGGTGGAAAAAAAGCCACTTCGTCGCCGTTGTGAACAAAATGTGTGCGCGGCACATAATCCATATTCACAGCGGTCAACATATTTTCTGCCAACAACAAATCAGGATTTGCTAATTGCCAAACGTCCAAAACGGTCAACGGTTCGACAATGTTTAACTGTTCGCTTGAGCGATTGAGAGCTTCTTTTAAACTCGCAAAATAACGCAACGTAATCATGATTTTTTAAACAACGTGTAAAAGTTGCGCGTGGAAATATCGGCAATCGAATGAAGGGAAATGCCACGCAAATCAGCGACACGTTGTGCGACGTGCTGAACATATTGCGGATAATTTGGTTTTCCACGATGCGGCACTGGCGACAAATAAGGTGAATCGGTTTCAATTAACAATCGTTCGGGCGGCACTTTTTTTGCCACATCATGAATTGTTTTCGCGCTATTAAACGTGACAATTCCTGAAAATGAAATGTAAAAATTCAAATCTAACGCCTGTTTGGCAAATTCCCAATCTTCGGTAAAACAATGAATGATTCCACCAACTTCACCTGCATTTTCTTCACGCAAAATCTGCAACGTATCGTCTTTTGCTTCGCGGGTGTGGATAATCAGTGGTTTGTTTAACATTTTTGCGGCGTGAATGTGATGACGAAAACTGTCGTGTTGTCGCGTGTAATCGCCTTCGGTACGGAAATAATCCAAACCTGTTTCGCCAATACCAATCACTTTTTCGTCTTTGCCTAATTCAACTAATTCCTCGACTGTCGGATTGTGACCTTCATTTTCATTGGGATGCACACCAACTGTTACGGAAATATCAGTGTAATCCGCCACTAATTCACGCATTTTTGGATAGGCTTCTAGATCAATCGAAATACACAATAAATGTTCAATTTGTTGATCTCGAATATGCTGCATCAAGCAAGAAAAATCATTTTGATAGGGTTCTAAATCAAGGCGGTCAAGGTGGCAATGTGAATCGATAAGCATAAAAATCCTGTTACATCGTATAAGTAGGGCGTTCAGATTCCAACACGCCCGCTAAATAAGTTTCGATTTTATTTTTTATAATAATATCTTCGGTGCTGAATTGAATACCGATACCCGCTGAACGATAGCCATCTAAACCAATTGGCGTTTTCCAAATCACTTTGCCGTTAATCGGTAAACGCTCGGTTTCTTCCATTAAATTCAACAAAAGAAATACATCTTGTCCAATTTCATAGTCACGAGTTGTGGGAATAAAAATGCCACCATTTATCACAAAAGGCATATAGGACACGTACAACGCATTTTTATCTTTTAGTGAATATGACAATACACTTTGTTTTTCAGGCATAACTTATCTCCGATTGAGTGAAGCCCACGCGATTAAAATTTCTTCCCATAACACTTGTTTGTTGATTTGCGTTTCAATTCGTTGCCGACTTTGTAACAGTAAATCATAAAATGCGTACAGTTTAATCGGATTGACGAGCTGTGCGAGTTCGCTTAATGCCACTTTTAAATCGGCATGATACAGATTTTTTGGCGCAGATTGATGACGATAACGCATCAAATCAATGACCCACGAACTTACCCAAAATAATAAAGTCGTTTCAGGCAATTTCAACCATTGTTCTGCGACAGTGATGGGATGACTTTGTTGTTTTGCAATTGAAAGCCACGCATTAAAACAATCACGGCGTTGGGTCAAATGTTCATCGGTCGCGTATTGTTGCGCGAGTAACGGCGAACCTTGCGCTAAATTCAACACAATTTCAGCATTCGAGGTTTCCTGTGAAAGCCACTGTAAAATTAAATTTCTGTCAGGCATTATCATCGTGAATTTTTGACAGCGACTTTTAATCGTTGCAGGTAATTTATTCATGCGATGCGTGACTAAAATTAAAACTGTGCGTTCTGTTGGTTCTTCCAGATATTTCAAAAACGCATTTGCCGCTGCATTATTTAGCGTATCAGCAGGGTGAATCAAAATGACGCGATATTGTGCAAATTGCGGTTTTAAAGCCAATTTTTCGATTAGTGTGCGAATTTGATCAATACCTATCGATGTTTTAAGTTTTTTTGTTTTTGAATCTTCTTCGGGTTGCACGTCCATAAAATCGGGATGATTTCCCGCTTTCAATAATTGACAACTTTTACATTCGCCACAACTCAAGCCGTCTATCTTGGGATATTCACAAAGTAGCGCGTAAGCGAATTTTTCAGCTAAATGTTGTTTGCCAATGCCCGCAGATCCGTTTATTAACAAGGCTTGCGGCACGCGATTTTGCTCAACGTAATTTTGTAATTGTTGCCAATCGTTTTGTTGCCAGGGATATAAGCTCATCATTGCCACAATTCACTATTTAATTTGTGATAACCGCGCTTTTCGATAAATTGCAAAAATTCTTTTTTATCAGTCGTTGGAAATTCAACTTGTATTTCATCAGATAATTTTTTCAATACAGCATCACCGATTGAATCAGCAAACTTGCCACGCAACGCTTTTTCGTACCATCGAAGTAAATCACTTTCGGTAATGATGCTTTGAATTTTTGATTTCCAACCCATTTGATTAAGTAACGAAACGATTATTTTTTGTTCCGTATCTTTGCAAACAATCACAATGCGGTCGGCAGATACCGAAGAAACAATGTTTTCTGCTAATTCTTCGGTCAAAGAAAGATGTTTGATTTGTATCGCTAAACCAAAATTTGCCCACATATCCAAACCATGGTCAGCCGCATTAGTAACATCAACGCGGTTTATTTTTGCTTTGAGGTTTATCGTCGTTTGTTCGGGCGTAAGTTGAATGACATTTTTCGCAAAATCAGCAAATTCATCAAGAATATCTGTTTTATCGGGATTCATACTCACGGCAACCGAAACTTCAAGAGCTTCTACCAAAACGGCAAACAACGCATAAACCACAATTTCATAAACTTTGTCGATGCTTCGGCGCAAACCTGCTTCATGC
>CAIRCR010000176.1 GCA_903877065.1 uncultured Pseudomonadota bacterium | reverse complement strand
TCAGATTTTTCACTGCTTAACAACGATGCGAAAGTTTTCAAATCCGCTGTGCTTTGTCTGTGATTAGCATTTTGATTTAACGCTGAATCATTTTGTAGCGTTTGATTTGACGATGAGTTGCCGCCGTTATTGCTACTATTATTTGCCGTATCGCCGCTGTTATTACGATTTGCTACCGCATCCATAAGCAAAGTTTTTGCTGATGTGAGTGTTGATTTTTCTTGTACCGTCGTTTCGTGAGTAGACGTTTCTACACTCGTATTTTCAACTTGAGCTTGTGTAGCTTGAGCTTGCGTAGCTTGAGCAGTAGCTTGTTGTTGCGGCACGATAATAGTGTTCGTCAACGTTGAAATATCTGACGATTCAGCTTTCTTATGTTCGGGTTCGACAGTCGTTGTCGCCACATTATCATTAGCTTTCAGTTCGGCATTATTAACCCCCTGATCTGCTACCAATGACGGCTCGGCGACAGACGCTGATTGCAACATAGTTG
The DNA here is from genome assembly GCA_903877065.1 of uncultured Pseudomonadota bacterium. Lineage (GTDB taxonomy): Bacteria > Pseudomonadota > Gammaproteobacteria > Methylococcales > Methylomonadaceae > UBA10906. The sequence continues at coordinate 8,953 of CAIRCR010000176.1, read as the reverse complement.
TTGCATCGTTAGTCACAGGCGTTTGTTTTGCTGTTTTTGTTGGCGCAGAATTTACGCGTACCACAGTGTCACCTTGCTGAATTTGCTCAGTAGATGGCGGTAAAACGGGTGTGGCAGCTGTTTTTTGCGTTTCAACTTGCGTAACAATGACAGGTTGAGTTTTATTGGTGACGGGTTGCGTTGTGGTTGCCGTTGCCGTTTGTGACGGTGATTGACCACCAGCTACTTTAGTCATCGTTTGCGTCGTAGCGGTTTGCGACGATGCAGTTGTTACTTTCGCTTGATTTGCCTGTGCTTGCTGTGCGTCCACGACTTGAGTTTGTACTGGAACGTTGGCTGGCACAGTCGTTTGTACAGCCGTTGCTTGGGGCGTGTTCACCACTTGACTTTGTACTGGTGCGACTGCCACTGTGGTTTGCAATGCTGGTGCGTTCACAATTTGCGTTTGCTGTGCGTTCACAGGTTGTATTTGCTGTGTATTCACAGATTGTGTTTGCTGTGTATTCACAGATTGTGTTTGCTGTGTATTCACAGATTGTGTTTGCTGTGTATTCACAGGTTGTGTTTGCTGCACTGTGGTTTGTTGATGTACGACAACAGCTTGAGATTCTGTGGTTTGTGACGCAACAACCGTTTGCTGTGCAAGTGTAGAAATTACCGATTGTTTTGTGGCTTCAATGCCTGAAGTTTGTGGTTTCACTGCAATTTGTAATGCAATGGTATCTATTGGCGCGGAATTTACTGGAACAGTAATTCCTGAAGTTTGCAATGACACAGGCGTAACTTGTTGTGCAACAATACTTGCTTGTGTGGTTACTTGCGTATTCGTCACTGCTTGGTTAACGGCTTTTTGTACACTTTGTTGTGTCATCGCTGTCGCTAAATTTGCATTCGGTAATTGAACAGTTTGACCAGCAGGTAAAGTGTCACCGAGTGTAGAACCTGCGGTAATAAATTTAAGTGTATCGGTTACTGTCGATAAAATTGCCGTATCCGCTGCATTCATAGTCGGTTGCGTACTTTGTGGCGCAACAGTAGCACTTCCCGTCGTTGATGAATTTAACAATGGCGCATTAGTTGTCGTAACGGTTTGCATCGTTACATTAGTCGATAAATCAGTTAACTGTGCTGTTATTAGTGCTGGATTAGTTTCCGTTGCAGAAGAAACTGTAATCGCTGCAAGCATTGCAGGTGTTGGCGTTGCTAACAATGCTATGTTTGCGGAGGGTTGAGCAAGTGAATTTAACGCTGCTGAAAAGCCTTCGGGCAACGCGGACGCTGCGGCTGGGGGCGTTGTTATTATCGCACCCGTAACAACGGGTGTTAATGTTGTGTTTGTCGCTAAAGAAGGCGTTACAGTAATCATCAGATTTGACCTTGGTTATTTTGTTGGTTAATTGGCGGCGTAGCCTGTCAATTTTTTACGCCCTAAACGTGAAGCGTGTTCGTCTTGTTCGGATTGCTCACGTTTATTTTCATGTTTTTGTTCAACTTTTAATGCCGATTCACGCACTTTTTGAATGGATTGTGTGCCTCTGTGCATTATTTCCCACATATATCTTTTTTGCCGCACATCTTGTTCCATGTGCCTGAGTAGTTTTTCTTGACCAAGAATTGCAATGTCTAGTTTGTCAATAAATGAGCGAAATTCAATTAACCGTGAAACTGGAACGCCTTCACGAGCAAAAGCATTACATTTATCAACATAATCACTACGATAAACTGTCAAACCATCAACCTGACCTTTCATTTGGGTATGTTGACGCTGTGATTGCCCTAAGGTTTCCAACGCTTTTTGTTCTTGCTTTGCTTTAATGTCTACAATCACTTCTAATCGTTTTGATCGCTTCATATCGGACTCGCTTTAACGTAAATTCAATAATAATTCGAGTTCATGCAAACTTCGACCGATACCGACCGACTCTTCCATGTCTTGCTGTAAAAATTCTAAAATTGCAGGATGTTTTTCAATTGCCTTATCAATACGCGGATCAGAACCTGGTTGATATGCGCCAACACTGATTAAATCTTTATTTTGCTGATAGAGCGAATATAAACGGCGTAAATCTCGTGCTAATTTCAAGTGATTTGCGTCAGCAATATCGGGCATAACACGGCTTACAGATGCTTCAATATCAATGGCTGGAAAATGTCCCGATTCTGCCAAAGTTCGCGATAACACAATATGTCCATCTAAAACACCTCGCGCGGCATCTGCAATCGGATCGTTGTTATCGTCACCTTCTGCCAAAACGGTGTAAAAAGCAGTAATCGACCCACCACCTTCGTCAGCATTTCCAGCGCGTTCAACTAAATGTGGTAATTTTGCAAAAACGGACGGTGGATAACCTTTTGTTGCAGGTGGCTCGTCAATGGCTAACGCAATTTCTCGATGTGCTTGAGCAAAACGAGTTAGCGAATCCATCAACAATAAAACGTCTTTGCCTTGATCTCGAAAATACTCAGCGATACTTGTCGCTAATAACGCGCCATGCACTCGCATTAAAGGTGGACAATCCGCAGGACTTGCGATAATTACGGCACGTTTTAAACCTTCTTCACCGAGAATTTTTAAAACAAATTCGTTTACTTCTCGTCCCCGCTCACCAACTAACGCAACAACAACAATGTCTGCATTGGTGAATTTCGTCATCATGCCGAGCAGAATACTTTTACCAACCCCCGTTCCTGCAAATAATCCCATCCGTTGACCACGTCCCACAGCAAGAATTGAATTTATTGCTCGAACACCAACGTCTAATGGTTCTCGAATCGGTTTGCGTGTTAACGGGTTAATTGGTGTGCCAGTTAATGAAACTTGAGCCGTTGTTCGCAAAGGTCCTTTGTCGTCTAACGCATTTCCAGCACCGTCTAAAACACGTCCTAATAAACCAAACCCGACTTTTGCTAAACTATTTTTGCCCATCGGAATAACACGGCAATCAGGCTCTAAACCGTGAACTTCAGCAGTTGGCATTAAAAATACTTTTGACCCCGAAAAACCGACAACCTCTGCTTCAACCATGCGTCCGCTTTTCGTCTCAATTTCACAACGTGAACCGATGGCGGCGCGACATCCGACCGCTTCTAAAGTTAAACCAACCATGCGTGATAATTTACCTTCAACAATTAGCTCGTGTGGTATATCGGCACGTTCTGTGTAAGGCTTTAATCGTTCTAGCCAAATAGAGGAGCGGTTAGCTTTTGGAATCATGTCTAATCCTCGGGAACAAAATCTTCGCCAAACATCGTTTCTAAAACAGCACCTAAACGGTTTTCAATTGTGGCATCAACGTGTGAAACTTCGCTGTCCACTTTACAACCGCCACGAGTTATCGACGGATCTTCAATAATCACCCACGATGACGGTGTATCGTCTAAACCTAAGTTAAAGCGTACCAATTCAGCGTCATCGGGATGTAAATACAACGTAATTTTTTGTGATGCTATCGGCAAAGCTGCAACAGCGGCTTTGACTGCAGCGGTGATTTGCCCAGAATCTAATTCAATTTCTCGATGCAAAATTTGTTTTGCAATCTTGATTGATAAATCCGCTAAAGCACGCTCAACATTTTCATCAAGCACTTTGAAAGGTGTACTCAACGATTCAAGTAGCGTCACTAATTGCGTTGTTCGCACTTCGATGAGATGCACATTTTCGTCGTAACCCTTTTTAGAGCCTTCCACAAAACCAGCTTGATAGCCTTCTTGTTTACCTAACGCAAAACCTTCGGTGTGCGCTTGTTTTTGAATGGCTTCAATTTCTTCAACCGTCAAAGTTGGTGCAGGCGGTTCTTCCTCAACAATAATTTCAGGTTCAATAATTTCTGGGAGCTGTTCTTCATCAAAAGAAGGTGTCGCCCACAATCGTAGCGACTCTAATTCAGTCTCCGAAAAGCGTGGACGATTAGTTTTAGATGAATTCATCGTTATCACCACCTAAACTAATTTGTCCCGATTCAGCCAAGCCTTTTGCAATCACTAAAATATCTTTTTGCGACTGTTTAACGTCACTTGATTTTACTGGTGGCGAGGCGGCTAAATCGTCGCGCAACACTTCTGCTGCGCGTTTAGACATATTTGAAAAAAACTTTTCTTTAAGTTGTGTATTAACATCACGCAAGGCTAAAAGTAAGTGATTCATCGCTACTTCACGCAACAAGGTTTGCATATCACGGTCATCAATACGGATAAGATCTTCAAAGGTAAACATATTTTCTTGAATTTCTTGTGCAACCTCTGACCGCTGCTCGGTGATTTTATGTATCACGGTTGCAGTTGCCGATGTTTTCATGAAATTCAAAATATTTGCTGCTGTATTTGCACCGCCCAAATGAACGGCTTTCTCTTTGTCAGATACAATTTGCTTTCCCATAATTTGCCCCAATTCGCGTTTAGACAAGCTCATCACCGCCGCCGCCTAGATTGATTTCACCCGATTCTGCTAATCGTTTCGCAATTGCCAAAATATCTTTTTGCGATTGTTCAACATCACTGAGTTTCGCAGGAGGTGAAGCCTCTAAATCGTCGCGTAACATTTCAGCTGCACGTTTAGACATATTCGAGAAGATTTTCTCTTTCAGTGCAGGATCAACACCACGCAATGCCAAGAGCAAGTTCCCCGTCGCAACTTCACGAAGCAAGGTTTGCATACCACGATCATCAATGTCGATAAGATCTTCAAATGTGAACATTTTTTCTTGAATTTCTTGAGCCAATTCAGCGCGTTGCTCAGTGATTTCATTCATCACCATTTCAGTTGCTGATGTATCCATGAAGTTCAAGATGCTTGCCACAGTATCAACACCACCCAAACTGGTTGATTTCGCGTTATCTGAACCCGTCAATTGTTTCTCCATAATTTGATCGAGTTCGCGTAACGCTTGTGGCTGAATACCTTGCATTGTCGCAATACGCATCATCAAGTCGGCTCGCATTGTTTCATTGAAGAACATCACGACTTCAGCTGCTTGCTCAGGATCCATTAACGACAATAAAGTAGAAATAATTTGTGGATGTTCAGCACGAATCATATCGGCAATAGAACGTGAATCGAGCCATTTAAGCTGTTCAATCCCTTTAGAACTACCGCCTTGGAAGATACGATCCAAAATACCATTCGCTTTTTCTGAACCCAACGCATTCACCAATACTGTGCGAATGTAATCATCGGAATTCATACCCAAAGCGGTCTGAGATTTCACATCGTTAATAAATTCTTCCAAGATTTCTTCAATGAGCTGCACATTTATGTCGCCCATACTTGCCATCGCAGAACAAACCGCTTGCACTTCACGAGGGTTCATTTGCTTTAAGACAAAGGCAGCTTTATCCATTCCGACCGCCAGTAGTAAAACGGCGGCCTTTTCAGAAGCACGCATTAAGGTTTCAGGCATCTTTTCTTATCCATGTTTTGAGTACTTGGGCAACGACTTTTGGATCGTCATCAACTAAACGTTTCAGGTAATCTAAGCGATTTTGATAAGGTTTAGCCACTTCCATCGATTCCAATAAATCATCGATTTTGTGCTGATCATCTTCTGTGAGAGCTAGCGGTGCGCCAGTGTCGTCAAGAATAAACCCTGATGCCAATAATGCCGCTTTACGCGCTTGCTCTTCAGCTTCAGCAATGGCTCGTTTTTCAGCCTCATCTTTTGCAATCAAGCCGCGAATTGTCGGACGTAACACACCAAAGATTAGGAATAAAATAGCCAATACTGCAACAACTTGTTTAACTAAATCGATAAACCATACTTCTTTCCACAACGGTAATTCGGGTGGTAAATCTAAATCTACACCTCTGAAACTTACGTTAGTAACTGTTACCGCGTCACCACGTCCGCTATCAAAGCCTACCGCTTGTTTCACCAAATCATTGAAACGATTTAAATCTTCTTGAGCATAAGGTTGAGATTTAGTCACTCCGTCGGGTTGTGGAATGTGCCGATCATCAACAACAACGGCAACCGATAAACGTCTCAATAAACCAGATGCTAAACGAGTATGCGTGATAGTTTTGTCCAATTCATAGTTTCGAGTCGCTGTTTTGGACGCATACCCTTGTTTTCCCGTCGTCGAATCTGCTGCAATCGAATTTGGTTGTGCAGGTGGAATCGCTTCAATTGCTGCGCCAGCAGGTGTCGGTTGATTCGTTAACGCACCAGGCACGCCTTGTGGGTTTTCTTTATTCTGTTCATCTGTTGTTTGTTCACTGCGTAACGCGGGCAAATCAGGATTAAACATTTCCTGTGTTTTGTCAGTTTCAGTGAAATCGACATCAGCTGAAATTTGTACACGCATTGCTTCCGCGCCCACGAGCGGCGACAAGATGTTTTCAATGCGATGCATTAAATGTTCTTCGATGTTCGTTTTGTAATCGAATTGACTAGCCGTCAAATTTCCAGCGGCTCCCGTTTGCGTGTTAAGCAACTGCCCTTTGTAATCAACAACGGTAACGTGATCGGCATCAAGTTGAGGAACACTAGAAGAAACTAAATGCACAATGGCTTCAACTTGCCCTTTGTCGAGCGTGCGACCTTGATAAAGATGCACGATAACTGACGCACTGGGTTTTTTACGCTCACGAACAAAAACCGATTGCACTGGCAAAGCTAATAACACTCGCGCCGATTTCACGCTTTGAATCGACATAATCGTACGCGTAATCTCACCTTCCAAAGCACGTTGATGACGTGCTAATTCTGCACTTTTGCTGGTGCCAAAACTTTGTTCTTTATCGAGTAATTCATAACCGATGCTGTTACTTTTTGGTAATCCTTGAGCGGCTAATTTTAGTTTTAAATCGTTGACTTTATCGGCTAGCACCATAATGCTGCCACCTTCTTCGATTTTGTATTTCACGCCTTGAGCGTTTAACGCATCGAGAATTTCAGCAGTATCTTTATCATTTAATTCGGTATAAAGCCGTGCGTAATTAGCATCTTGTGACCAAAGTACGACGGCAATACCAATCGCTACACTTAATGCTAAACCTAGCATAATCGCGATTTGGCGAGCCATCGTCAGTTTGGCAAGACCTCTAATTGCAGGATGACCTTCGAGATTTAAACTGGCGATGAAACCGCCGCCAGATCCCGATTCTCCTGATGTTATGTCCGAGCCACTGTTGGTAGCGAGCGGATTTGCGCTGTTTTGTTCACTCATTATCTAGTCACAGTGGGTTAAAATTACATGGGCATGTTCATAACATCTTTGTAGGCTTCAACTAATTTGTTTCTGACCTGCAACATGGCTTTAAAAGAAACGTCGGCTTTTTGTGATGCAACCATCACTTCAGCGAGATTCATGGTTTTGTCGCCGCCTTCAAAAGCAGCTTTCATTTGTCCAGAAATTTTCTGTTTTTCATTGACATTATCAATGGCTTGTTTTAGTAACGAGCCAAAATCAATGCCTTCAGAAGGTACTTCGGGAATTGGACTGCCAGCAGCGGCAGAGATATTTCGTATTTGTTCTAAGGCGGAACCAATGCGGATGTCATTCATTTTTATTTTCTCCTAAATTCGGGGCTGTTCATGTTTTTACAAGCACAATCGATGCCATAAAAATAATGACTATAACGTCAAAAATACGTCGAAACATTGACTTAACGCGGCAAATCAAATTTACGCAATTTCTCAACTAACGTAGTGCGGCGCATATTTAAGCGTTTCGCCGCGTGTGCGACGACACCATTAGATTCTTCTAAGGCTTGACGGATTAAATCTAATTCCATTGTGTTTAGATATTCTTTTAAATCAATACCTTCTTCTGGCAATTGCACAATTATTTCGGGAACATATTCATGATGACGCATTAAATCTTGCATTTCTGCAGTTGTCGTTCCCGTTAAGTTTTCGACAAATTCATGGTGAACTTTAATCTCATCTACGGAAATTTCAAACGTGTCAATTTCTACGTCATCATCAGCATCTTCGGCGTGATATTGCTTAAATTTTTCGGGCAAATCATCGACATCAACCAAACCTTTAGGATAAATAATTGCCAAACGTTCAATTAAATTAGCCAATTCGCGCACATTTCCTTGCCATTCATAACGCATTAACATGGCTAACGCATTCGGTGTCAATTTTACGAACCCTCGATTGCTTTGCACCATGCGTGTAATTAAGTCCTCGATTAAAACGGGAATATCGTCAGCGCGTTCTTTAAGCGGCGGTAATTCAATGGGAAAAACATTCAGTCGATAAAATAAATCTTCTCGAAAACGATTTTGCTTAATTTCGTTTTCTAAATGGCGATGCGTCGCTGCAATGACGCGCACATCACAATAAATAGTTTTATTGCCGCCGACACGTTCAAAATTTCGCTCTTGCAATACACGCAGCAATTTGACCTGCATCGACAAAGGCATATCACCAATTTCATCTAAAAATAATGTGCCGCCTTCCGCCATTTCAAATCGACCTTGACGTGCGCTTAACGCGCCTGTGAACGCACCTTTTTCATGACCAAATAATTCACTTTCTAAAAGTTCGGCAGGAATTGCGCCACAGTTAATTGGCACAAATGGCTTTCCACTGCGTAACGACGCATCATGCAACGCATTGGCAACCACTTCTTTGCCTGTTCCCGATTCACCTAAAATCAAAACGGTTGCATCGGATTCGGCAACTTGTGCAATCATTTTGCGAATTTGTATCATTGCGGCACTATTACCTTTCAAGCGCGTTGCAATCAGTGATAAAACATCGGTGTTCTCATTGGAATTTAAAACTAATTTTTGAGTTTCTGATGTTGTAGCAGATTGAAATAAAGCTGTGCGATTGACAGGTAATTTTGCGAGTAGCGAATTTAATTGGGTGTGCATTCAACTAGACTTCAAATAGGATGAAAGTTATACCCCCAATAAAATTTCAATTCGTGCTGGAACCAACTTATCAGACATGAAGGTAATAATTCTAATTGTTATACTGTCTTAGGAGGTACTTTTCGT
>CAIRCR010000175.1 GCA_903877065.1 uncultured Pseudomonadota bacterium | reverse complement strand
GAGACAAATATGTTTTGATATATTCAAATTCTGGGTGATGGGGGTGCGGAATGTCGGCTGTTGCAGCGACTATTTGTAATTCGTTAGCCTCTTTTATGAACGTCGCATCAATTTCTTTTACTTCGGTTTGTTTTTCAAAAAAATCAGGTTTCAAATGAGATGTTCTCCAGCCTGTACCTTGGTCAGTTCCTACGCCGTATAATTCGTTTAAACCTGAATTTGCAACGGCTGCAATCGCATTCGCGGCAGCAATGACTTGTTCTTTATTGTAAGTTTCAGGATGGTCAGCAACTTGCGCTTTAATTTTCCCCGTGTTCCAACCTAAAAATTCATACGCCGATTGACGAAATTTAATTTGTTTTTCAACGGTTTCAGAAAATGCCGTTGTTGCAAGCGTAGCAAGCACCAAACTGAGTAAAAATTTTCTTTTCATGTTTTTAACCTCGATGATTTAAAAAGTGTGTGATTAACCAATGTGCCAAACGCTCCAAACGATGAGCGATACGGCAAGTAACGTAAAAATAAAATGTGATGTTTTGATGGGACTAATTGAAGAAGATGCGAAATCATCAGAAAGTTGTTTTTTTCCTGTGATCATGGGTAATACCAGATTCGTTTTTTTGACAACTTGATAAAAAATAAGCGCGGCAAGATGTAAAACAACTAATCCAAGTAATACGTTAAACGCCAAACTGTGCCAGCCGCTTAATTTATCGCTCAATTCTTTTGAAATAAGATGAAACCATGCGCCTTCAAACGCAATGTCATCATTGGCAAATAGACCTGTTATGACTAAAAACAAAAGCGTTACAAGCAATGCAAGCACAGCTAATGCACCTGCTGGATTATGTCCAATGCCTTGCCAATCGCCTTTGAAGTAAGCGTTTAATTTAGAGAGATTCGGAATGAAATTGATAAAACGTGCGTGATTTGTGCCGACAAATCCCCAAACCAATCGAAACACCAATAATCCCAAAATAAGACCGCCTAATCTGTCATGCCAATCGGTAAGATTTCCGCCTAATTTCCCCGTGAAATACGCGCCAATCACAGCTAAAACAAGCAACCAATGAAACAATCGCAAGGGTAAATCCCAAACAGTTACAGTCGTTTTCATCGCGTTTTTAATGATTAACCGTCACGCAAATAGACATTAAAGAAACTAATCGTTCTATCCCACGCTAATTTTGCTGTTGCGGCATCGTAACGCGGTGTCGTGTCATTGTTGAAACCATGTTGCACAGCAGGATAAACGTGCGCTTCATAATTGACATTCGCCGCTTTCAAAGCCGTTTCATACGCTGGCCAACCCGCATTGATACGTTCATCAGCTCCCGCATAATGCAACAATAACGCAGCTTTAATTTTTGCCGCGTCTTCGGCTGAAGGTTGACTTCCATAAAATGCAACCGCCGCACCTAAATCAGGAATTTTTGTCGCTAGAAAATTCACAATGCCGCCACCGTAACAAAATCCAACTGTTCCGACGTTGCCATTGCTGTGTGGCAGTTTTTTCAAAATGTGCGCAGCGGTTAAAAAGTCCGCTTTCGTTTTGTTTTGGTCTAAATTTTTGAACAATTCACGGGCTTTGTCTTCATCATTAGGATAACCACCCACAGGAAATAACGCATCGGGCGCAAACGCAATAAAATTATCCAATGCAATCCGCCGTGCAATGTCTTCGATATGTGGATTTAAACCGCGATTTTCGTGAATGACCAAAACCGTTGGCAATTTTCCTTTGAATTGCGCGGGCTGAACCAAATAACCACGAATTTTGCCGTTACCTTGTGGTGAGGGATATTCAACATATTCAGCTTTAAGGCGAGGATCATTGCCTAAAATTTGTTGTGCTTGAGCAAATTTAGGACTCAAGGCTTCAAGTAAACCTTCTGCTGTTAAACCAAGCAAAGCATATTTTGCTACCGACGATAAAAAATCGCGTCGTGAAATATCGCCATGAACATACTTATCAAATTCTTTGAGTGCTTCTGGGTGAAAATCATCTGCTGTTTTGCGTGTCATGAAAAAATCTCCAATTTATTGATAGATAAAAGAAACCCCACAATCACAATGCAATATGTTTGTGGGGTTATATTTTTAATTGTGTAAGAATTTATTTAGCGCGACCTGCGTAGCCTGCTGTTTTAAGATGTACTTTGTAAGCATCACCACGTCCAACGACGTAAAGTGTTTTTTTATCTGTGCCTGCAAACGCTAAATTTTGCGGTTTTTTAGGAATCGGAATAATGCCGAGTTCTTTGCCTTTATCATCAAAAACTTCAATTCCAGCACTTGATGCCACAAAAAGCCGTCCTTTTTCATCAACGGCTAAACCATCTGCGCCGCTAGACCAAGCACCGTCTGTTTGACTCCAGCCTTTGAGTTTTGCGAAGTCTTTTTTATCACTGATTGAACCATCTGCCGCGATTTTGTAAGACAAAATATGTTCACCTGCGGTATTCGCAACAAATAAGGTTTTTTCATCGGTACTTAATTGCACGCCGTTTGGACGTTCTAAATCATTGATGATGCGCTTTAACTCACCTGTTGGCGTGATATAAAAAACGGCGGCTGTTGAAGCAGGTGGATTTGGATTTTCTGGCGTTACTCGTGTGCCAATATCGGTGAAATAAATCCCGCCATTTTTAGCTAAGACTAAATCGTTAAGACGTTGAAAGGGTGCGCCTTCAAAATTTTCGGCTAATGCTTTTTCTTTTCCTTGCGGATAAATAATGCCCACTTTTGCGGGAGCGGCTTGTTGAACGGCGTACAAATCACCATTTTTTGCAAACGCTAACCCATTTGCACCGCCTGTATTTTCTAAAAAGGTTGACGTTGTATTGTCAGGCGCAATGCGTGTGATTCGATTAGCTTTGGTTTCCGTAAAAATCGCACTGCCATCAGGCAACGCAATCGGTCCTTCTGTGCCTTCAAAACCATCTTTAATAAATTCAACTTTTGTTCCTGCATCAACAACACCATCAATTTTTGGTGTGACGGCATCTTCTGCATAAACGTTGGAGAAAATCCCTAACGCAATAGCGAAAGGAAGAATTTTTTTCTGAAAAGGGTTTAATGACATTACGTTCTCCGTTTGTTTAATTTGAAAGGGTTAAAACTGATAATTTTGTTACGCCAGCACGTTCAATCGATGACATCACTTTTGCGACGGTTCCATATTGAACACCATCGTCAGCATTGAGATTTAATGCCAATTCGGGGTCTGCTTCTTTACGACTTTTTAATTCGTTTTCAATGGTATCAATGGCAATTTCTTGTTTGTCGATAAAGATTTTTCCTTGAGCATCAATACTTAAATAAACGGCATCTTTTTCTTCAGGTGGGGCAGTTTCTTCGGTTTTGGGTAAATTGACATGAACGGCATTCGTCAACAGCGGTGCAGTTACGATAAACACCACAAGCAAAACCAACATTACGTCTACAAGCGGCGTAACGTTGATTTCTCCCATGATGTCATCGCCATCATCTTTGGTATTAAAAGCCATTAGGCGTGCGCCTCTGCCGCGAGTAATTCATCGTCTTGATCCACTTTTTGTTTTTTAACAACGTTAAGCGTGGTAACACTTGTTTGTTTACCGTAACGCTCACGTTCAATAATGAAGGAACTTTTTAACGCGAGATGAATAAAATCAATGGCGAAATCATCTAAAAATGCCCACACAACTTTGTTGCGACGAATAAAGAAGTTGTAACCAACCACCGCTGGAACAGCAACCGCAATTCCCACAGCTGTTGCAACCAAGGCTTCACCAATTGGTCCTGCAACAACATCTAAACTGGCAGATCCGCTTTTGCTGATACTGGTCAACGCGCCCATGATTCCCCAAACTGTGCCGAACAACCCAACGAATGGTGAAATACTGCCAACCGTTGCCAAAATAGCTAATCCGCTTTCTAAAGAGCCTTTTTCCTTTTGCATTTGTTGACGCAAACGGCGTTCTAAAAGCTCTTGGCGGTCGCCTGTATGTTCTAAATCATGGGTAGTCGTTCCGCCGTCTGCTTCAATTAACGTCGTAAATCCCACGCCAGCAACACGCGCCGCTGGGCCATTTACTTCTTCTAAACGCGAGGCTGCTTGAATACTGGACGCGCCCCAAAATTGCTGACCAAAAATACGGTTGTGATAAGAAATGCGTAAATGTTGAATGCCTTTGATTAGAATCAAAGCCCATGTCACAACAGATGCGCCGATTAAAATTGAAAGTGTGCCATTAACGATGGCTCCCGTTGCAATGTCAGACATTGGAATAACCTCAAGATAAATTAAAAGTAATTGGAACTGTCACCCAACCCGCAACAGGTGTATCACCACGCATTGCAGGTACAAAAGACCATTTATTCACCGTTTTGACCGCCGCATCATCTAACACTTTTTGTCCGCTACTTTTTGTAACCGTAATCGTGTCTGGTTTGCCATCAGGTTGAACGTGAACTTTCATTAATACTTTGCCTTCCCAACCGTTATCCATCGCAATATCGGGATATTCAGGTTCGGGATTATTCAAATAATCCGCACCTGCGATTGGTGCAGTGACTTTTTCAGAAATAACAGGGGAGGGCGGCGCAACAGGCGCAGCGGGAGTTGGCGTTGAAACTGGCGGAGCCGTTGATTGAATAACGGGCGTTGGTTCAAATGTCGGAATTTGTTCGGCGACACGTTCAACAGGTTTTACAGTTTGCGGTTTTAACGGCACAGCTTTATGCGCCACAGGTTTAGGTGGTGCTGCTTTTGGAATTTGAGGCGTAGGCTGTTTGACTTGCGCCACAGGGGGTGGTGGCGGAGGTGGTGGAACAACAACAGTTGGTTTTGGTTTAGGTTTTGTAAATGAAATCTCAACTTTAGAAGGTTGTTTTGCGGGCGTGATAATTTCTTGTTCAAATGACGCACTATCAAAATGATTAACAACCGTCGTGTGTACAAAAACAGAAAGTACACCGAGCAACACATAATCCACAAATTTGTGGTCACGGTTTTCAGTGTCGTATTTAAAATGTCCTATCGTTGCGGCAACGGGAGAAAAATCATTTGTTTTGATTACTCCAGTTGATTTGAAGCCAGCAGATTTATCAAACTGCCAGTCAGATTGCTTAAATGTGATTGATGGGCTACTCATGATTTATTTCCTCATAATTTATAAAACAATCAAAAATTGTTAGTGCTATGACTTACGTCATTGCACCCACCATGCCATGATGAAATAAGGGGGATAAAACATCAGAAATAACGTGTTATTTTTACCTGTAATAAATTGATTTAAATGGTTATTTATATTTTTAATTTCAACTAATTTGATTAAATACAGCCACAAACGACAGCATTTAAAAATTGAAATGTGTTCGTGTAACATCAATTTTTAGAAAATTTTGTTTATCGTGTGTTTAATTATCAACACTTGCTTAAAATTAAAAATCTCATAGTTTTGTCGCCTTTGTTTTAATACAATTGACCAACTCACTGTACTTTTTCAGCGCATACCAAAATGGTCGTAAATTATTCAAATTATTTTCATTTAGCTGCAAACATCTCGCCTGTTTTAATTTGGATTGCGGCGACAGATAAACGTTGCATTTGGTTTAACAAAATTTGGCTTGATTTCACGGGTCGCACCATGGAGGAAGAAATCGGTAACGGTTGGGCTGAAGGCGTTCACCCCGATGATCTTGCGAGATGCTTAGAAATTTATATTTCTCATTTTGATGCGCGTGAACCTTTCACCATGGAATATCGCATAAAACATCATTCTGGTGAATATCGCTGGCTTCTCGATAATGGCGTACCCATGTTTGGAGAAAGTGGCGAATTTATCGGTTATACGGGGGCTTGCACGGATATTTCAATACAAAAACAACATGATAAAACGTCAATGTTATTGCGTCATGCCAGTGATGGCATTCACATCCTTAATCGTGCGGGTTATGTCGTTGAATGTAGCGATTCATTTTGTACTATTTTGGGCTACAGTCGTGAAGAAATCATCGGAATGCACGTTTCACAGTGGGATGCGGGTATTCCAAAAAAACAACTCGCGAAAGTACTCGACGAAGAATTTAAAAAAACAATATGCTCTCAATTTGAAACTCTCCATCGTCGAAGAAACGGAACTGTTTATGATGTCGAAATTAGTGCTTCCGTTGCTGCTGATTTTGGTGATGAGAAGGTGCTTTTTTGTTCCGTGCGTGACATTACGGAACACAAAAAATATGAAAATAATTTAATTCTTCAAAACGAGGAAAAACAACAACGCGCCATCGATTTAATTGTGGTTAATGAAAAATTAGCCATTCAAAACGCTGAAAAAGATAAGTATATAGCTGAACTTGCAAAGTCCTACGAAGAAAACAAAATGTTAAATCGGCAAGTTAATCATATGCAAAAATTGGAAAGTATTGGGCGAATGACTTCGGGTATTGCTCATGATTTCAATAATATTTTGGCGTGCATGACGGGTTATAACGAAATGAATCGAGATGTTGCAGGCGACATCACTGACCCCGCATTAAAAGCTGAACTTGAACAAAATACGACCCAAATCCATTTGGCAGGTAAACGAGCGATAGATTTAATTAACAAAATGCTGACGTATTGTCGCCAAGACATTGCTACCAAAAAAATAACGGTAAAACCCATACGAGAAGTTATCAACGAAGTATTGACGATGTTGCGCCCTGGGTTGACCAGTCGAATTCAAATGGAATTTAAAAATTTGTGTCAAATCAATCATAACGACTGTAGCACTTGTGGTGTGCGAAATAGTTGCGAGATTGAAATTGATGCCACTGATTTGCATCAAATTTTGACGAATTTAGCGGTAAATGCGCGAGATGCGATGAAACAACGTGGTGGAATTATCACTTTTTCATTGAATACGGTAACAGATGTAAAAGCGATTTGTTTGGCGTGTACTGAGATACTCGAAGGTGATTTTATTGAATTGAGTGTGTCCGATAATGGCGAAGGCATTGCGCCAGAAATCATTTATCGTCTTTTCGACCCTTTTTTCACGACCAAACCACAAGGCGAAGGTACAGGTTTGGGATTATCAACGGTGAGTGGTTTGGTGCATCAATCGGGCGGACATATTTTGGTGGAATCGAGTCAAGGTGAAAGCAATCATGGCACGTCGTTTAAATTGCTATTTCCAATGCAATGATTATCAGTGTGTGCTATCGAAAAAAATCATCACGCAACGCTAAAACTGCGGCGCGTAAATATTCGGTTAATTGCATAAAATCGTTTTCTGCGTCATCGTCAAATTCGATATCGGTATCTGTATCGAGTTTGGTCATTTCAGCGACATCTTTGAGAATTTCCTGAGTTTGCGGCGAAAATTGTGTTCTTGTATTGGCAAAACCTACGCCGAATAAAAAGCCTTTGCACCATTGACGCAAACCATCAACACGTTCAATTAACGCGGCATCGTCTTCATCGGGTAAAAAAAGTTCAAATTCAAATTCATCGTTAATCAAGACATCTTGAGTGTCTTCAAATAAACCGATTAAAACTGCGTGATGTTCGCTGTTTACTGGCGCAGCTTGTTGTAATAATTCACTTAACCATTGTTCACTGTCAAAATTTGCATTGACAGTAAGTAATCCACTCGCCATGCCATGCGCTTCAGCGGCAGATAATTCGGCATCATATTGTCCTAAAACAGTATCAATTGTCGTGTAACTCATTTTCTCCACACAATAATGTTTCGTACTACTAAAATAAAAATGTTGCCTATGCTACCATTGTTCATTGGCTTAATGACCACTTCCGTGCATATTTTCGCGTTACAGACGCTAAAATGCCTGTTTTTAATAATACCTGACTTTTTAGATGCCATGAAACCGACTGTGTCTTACCCTGCTGAAGAATTAAAATCTCTCGAAGATAAACTCGACGTGCTTGTCGAACAATATAACGACACGAAAGTGGAAAATATTTCCCTGAAAACTCAACAAGATACTTTAGTGCGTGAAAAAGCGAAATTGTTGGAAAAAACCACCCTCGCCCGAACGCAAGTAGAAGCAATGATTTCCCGACTCAAAGCTATGGAGCAAAATTCATGAGTAACAAACAATCTTCGGCAGTATCACTGACCATTTTAGGCAAAGAATACAAAATTGCCTGTGATTTTGACGAGCAAGAATCATTGCTTGAATCTGCAAAACAATTAGATGAAAAAATGCGAAAAATTCGCAACGCAGGAAAAATTAACGGTGACGATAGAATTGCTGTAATGGTCGCTTTAAATGTCGCACATGAGCTGCAATTGTTGAAAGATGAGAATTTGAGATTGAATAAAAATCTTAATGAATGTTTATCAAATATGCGTCAAAAAATAGAAAATGTTTTAGAAAAAGATGAAACCTGATTAAACTATATCGGTATTTCCTGCGGCGTTTGAGAGTGTTCTGGGTGTTTCCTGAACCTATATTACCCTCGGGAATGTATGTTCATTTATGGCGTGCATACCTACTTCGGTAGGCAGCCCGATTAAAAGACTACATTCCCACTTTGAACCTTCGGTTCAAGGACGAAAGGACACAGCGGCGCAGGTGGGAAATACCAATTGTCTTTTAAACAATTGCCTCTGTTGTCACTCATTCAATGTCTTCATTTCAAAATCGTTCCCTTTTCCTAATTATCCTTTTTGCCAGCACATTATTTTCGAGTGCGTTGCTTATGTTTGTATTGCAACCACTGTTTGGAAAATTGTTATTGCCCTTACTCGGCGGCACACCAGCGGTTTGGAATAGTTGCATGGTGTTTTATCAAAGCATTTTATTTTTAGGTTATTTGTACGCACATTTGCTTGGTACACGCTTAAAAACGAATCATCAAATTATTGTTCACCTTGCCGTTATTTCCCTGAGTTTTTTAGCGTTGCCCGTTGGTTTGCCCGAAAACTTAATTCCGCCAACAAAAATTAATCCGACGTTTTGGTTGTTTTCAACGTTAGCGTTGGCGATTGGTTTGCCGTTTTTCGTACTTTCAACGACCGCGCCATTGATTCAAAAATGGTTTGCTCACGTTGGACATCACGACAGTCACGACCCTTATTTTCTTTATGCTGCAAGCAATACGGGCAGTTTGGTTTCATTGCTCAGTTATCCCTTTTTAATTGAACCCAATTTGGGCTTGAACGCGCAACAATCCGATTGGACGCTGGGTTATGTTGGATTGTGTTTGTTGATTGCGGCGTGTGGGTTTGCATTGTGGAAAAATTTAAAGCACATCGCACAGTTCGATCGGATTAACGCCTTTGAAGGGGATGAAAAATTAAAAAGCAATGGTAGCTTTCCCCCCTTTGAAGGGGGGCAGGGGGGATGTGCTTTAAAACTTTCATTAAAAACCAAATTTTATTGGGGCGCGTTGGCATTTGTGCCGTCGAGTTTGTTGCTGGGTTTGACGAATTTTATCAGCACCGATATTGCTTCCGTGCCATTGCTTTGGATTATTCCACTTACTGTTTATTTGTTTTCGTTCGTCGTTGTTTTTTCACGTTGGAACGATAAAAGTCATGCCTGGTTTGTGCGGCTTCAACCGATTTTCTTAATTCCGTTTGTGGCGTATGCGTTTATCAATCCAGCCGATTTGCCATATTGGATGTATTTATTTTTTCACGTTATCGCGTTTTTCTTTGCGATTATGGTTTGTCACGGTGAACTCGCCGCGCAACGTCCGCACAGCGAACATTTAACAACGTATTATTTAATTATGTCGTTTGCGGGAATGCTTGGCGGAATGTTTAACACGTTTGTCGCGCCGTTTGTTTTCAATGGTATTTATGAATATCCATTGATGATTATTGCGGCGTTATTGTTGCGTCCGAGTTTGAAAAAATTATCGTTGTCAGAAATTGGAATACAACTCATTGATCCATTTTTATTGCTGGTTATCGGTGTCGGGATTTATTTTAGCGTATCGAATTTGACTGATTATTTTGATGGTGTCGTTATTAGTTTGTGTGTGTTGACGATTGCGGTTTATTTTCTGCGTCAACGTGTTGTGGCGTATGCGGGTTTGATGGGTGTAATTATTTCGGCGGCAATGAGTTTGCACCACGCAGAAAGTCACACGTTGATGCAAGAACGTACATTTTTTGGTGTGATGGCGGTGCGTGAAAGCGTATTGACTGACGAAAAAGGACATCCTGAAACCTATCACGAATTATTTCACGGCACGACTAAACACGGCGCACAACGTCTGATTGCCACCGAAAGCAAAACGCCTTTGACGTATTACAGCCGTCCAAGTCCGATGGGGCAATTGTTTAAAACGTTTGATGCTCAAAATGAAAATTGGAATATCGGCGTAGTTGGTTTGGGTGCTGGCGCGTTGGCGTGTTACGCAAAACCGTCGCAAACGTGGACACTTTATGAAATTGATCCGCTTGTGGTCGATATTGCAAAAAATCCTGCCTATTTTTCTTATCTGAGCCAATGTGCGCCGAATGCTGTTTCAGAAATCGGGGACGCGCGTTTATCAATCCAAAACAAACCCGATGGCACATTTGATTTGCTTATGATGGATGCGTTTAGCTCAGACGCTGTGCCGACACATTTGTTGACACGAGAAGCAATTGAACTTTATTTCAAAAAATTAAAACCGAATGGCATTTTGGCGTTTCATATTACGAATCGACATTTGTTGTTGAAAAAAGTCGTTTCAATTCACGCCGAACAGATGCACCTCGCGGCGTTGATTCAAGAATTTAAACCGCAAACCGACGTGCCTTTAATTGTCGCCACCGATTGGGTGGTTTTAGCGAAAAATCCCGAAATGCTTAAACCTTTGCAAATAAGCCAAATTGGTTCGTGGCAAAAAATGCCGTTATATTTCGATATGCCTGCGTGGACAGATGATTTCACAAATATCGTGAGTATTTGGAAGTAAATAGAAAAAACCGTGAAATTTGTAGAGCGACAATGGGCTTGAACCCACACAGAAATCGAAAATTTATCCCATTCACCAAACCAAGTAAGTTAAGAAAATAATGTGTATTGCACCAAAACCTTTTATGTTGATTTGCCCATCGTGTCATTGGCAGAAGCATTACACGCCAAAAAGTGATGCGCTATTTTTTGATATTCCAACGAATTGTCCTGTTTGTCATCATTCGCCGTTGGAAACAAAACCGTTCGATTCACTGTCAATCGCTGACAAATTGAAATCCTTCCTTTTTGATTAAATTTTTATAATGAAACAAAAAATTCAAACCTTACTCACTCAAATGAATCACGGATTAGTTGAACGTGAAGAAGCCATCAAAACCGCATTGTTGACAATGTTAGCAGGTGAAAATCTCGTGTTGATTGGCCCGCCTGGAACAGGCAAAAGTATGATTGCCCGTCGCGTTGCAGAAATTTTAAAAACCCATCACGACGTGGGTTATTTTGAATATCTGTTGACCAAATTTTCAACGCCTGAAGAAATTTTTGGCCCGTTGTCGATTACTGAACTTAAAGCCGACCGTTTCAAACGTAATACAGCAGGTTAT
>CAIRCR010000174.1 GCA_903877065.1 uncultured Pseudomonadota bacterium | reverse complement strand
GAAACTCAATCGATTGATTCTTTCTCTTATGGTGTTTCAGATCGTGGTGCGTCTATTCGTATCCCTATCGCAACAGTAGAAAAAGGATGGAAAGGCTGGTTAGAAGATCGTAGACCTAATTCTGCTGCAGATCCTTACAAAGTGGCTGCGCGTATTATCAAAACAGTTAAGACTGCTAAATATTAATTTATCTTGCATTTATATACTTTTATGAAATGAAATGGCGGGTTTTCCCGCCATTTTTGTTTTACCTTTGTAGCCATATTTTATAAAATGAAAAAGTTCGCTTTTTATACCTTAGGTTGTAAATTGAATTTTGCAGAATCTAGTTCAATAGCTCGTAGTTTGGAACCTATGGGTTTTACTCGTGTAGATTTTCAAGATTCTCCTAATTTGTTTGTTATTAATACCTGTAGTGTGACCGAACAAGCAGATAAAAAGTGCAAAAAAGTTGTCCGTGAAGCAAAAAAAATCAATCCAGATTCCACAGTGGTTATCATGGGCTGTTATGCGCAATTAAAACCCGAAGAAATAGCCAGTATTCCGGGTGTGGATTTAGTGTTGGGGGCCAACGAAAAATTCCGGTTACCTGATTTACTCCCCCCCTATTTAAATAAAAAAAATACAAAGCTTCCTAAATTATTGGCCTCCGAAATTAGGTATGACTTAGATTACCATGCCTCTTATTCAGTGAATGACAGAACTAGGACTTTTTTGAAGGTACAAGATGGATGTGATTATCCTTGCTCCTATTGCACAATCCCCCTTGCTCGCGGTCAATCTCGTTCAGATAGTGTGGAAAGTGTTTTAGCTTTAATTGAAGAAATAGCCTTAAAAGGAATAAAAGAAATCGTGTTAACGGGTGTGAATATTGGTGATTTTGGAATACAACATGGAAAACGTGAAGAAACATTTTTTGATTTAATCAAAGCGATCGAATTAAAATCTAGTATTAGTCGATTTCGCATATCATCCATTGAGCCTAATTTAATTACACCGGAAATAATTACTTTCTTGGCAAGTTCCAAGTCTTTTGTACCTCACTTTCACATACCCTTGCAATCTGGAGCGAATACCGTTTTGCGCTTAATGAAACGTCGATATCAAAGAGAATTATATGTAAGCCGTGTTTCCTTAATTAAATCATTGATGCCAAATGCGTGTATTGGTGTAGATGTTATTGTGGGACATCCAGGCGAAACGCACGAATTATTTTTAGAAACCTATCAGTTTTTGCAGGAACTTGATATTGCATATTTACATGTATTCCCATATTCAGAAAGGGCCAACACTTTTGCAACCGAAATTTCCCCTAAAATTGATGGCTCTCAAAAATCGGAAAGATCTAAGATGTTACACATACTTTCTGACAAAAAAAGACATGCTTTTTATTAAAGCCAAATAGGGAAAAAGGGTGAAGTTTTGTTTGAAGAATCGAATGAAAATGGATTTATGGAAGGTTTTTCCGAAAACTATGTACGTTTTCAGTCCGAATACGACCCATTGCTAATCAATACCATTCAATCCGTTCGCTACAAATCAATCACAGAAAATGGGGAAGTGAAGGGAGATGTATTATTTTCAAATGCTATCGCTTAATTTTTAGTATCTGAAATAAATTGTTCAATATTTTTTAAAATTCGAATTCTGTTTTCTTCTGTTAATTCAAAATCGTGATCGATGTCTTCAAAGACTATTCTTGTATTTGAATTAAAGTGGTATTTTTTCTCAATTTCTTTGCCTCCTCATTATTCATTGTTTTCAAAT
>CAIRCR010000173.1 GCA_903877065.1 uncultured Pseudomonadota bacterium | reverse complement strand
TCCTCAGTGATTTTGTAATTGTTGTTGAACGAACAAAACACAAACGCATCATCGGGTAATTCACAACTTGCACGAGTTGGTTTTACGCCAACGGGACGTTTTCTATCTGAGACTTGAAAAACGTGCGGCATATAAAGCGGTTTTTCGGTGAAATACGCCGCTAATTCGGGGGGAATCAAAAATTCATCGCCAATCACATAATCGATATTTGGCAAAGCCGTTGTTCCTGGAAAACCCAAATAAGTCACTTGAACTGGTGCGGGGCGATACGCCAAAATGTTCGGACGCACGCCCGACGTTAAACCTTGCAAATCAACAAGCAAATCAATTTCGTGCGAATGAATACAGCGTGCGGCGGCTTCGTCGGTCATCGCTTCAACAGGAATAAAATAATCCATTGCGTTGATAACTCGCGTCCGCAACGCTGAATCATCAGGTGGAGTCAGACAAAAACCGTAAATTTCAAACTTGTTTCTGTCATGCAATTCATACAATTCGACGGTTAATAACGAAACCGCGTGCGTGCGAAAATCCGACGACAAATAACCAATCCGAATTTTTTGATGATTGTAAGGTGCTTGATTTTCAACCAACTGCGGCAAATTTTTATCCACTTTTTCATTAACAAAATTTTGTGAATTTTCCAACTGATCTTGTGGATTATTTGATGCACTTAACATCGCTAACGCAGAAGTTCCCGCAATCATTGCGGCTTTCGACACGCCTAAAACGGATTTATAAACAGGCCATTCACATTGTTTTTGACGCAAATGCACCCAATGCGAAATCACTTTCGGTTGATCTGGATTAAACAACAAACTGCGTGTTAAAAATTGTTCGGATTCTTGAAATTGTCGATCAATTTCGAGGACGCGCCCCAAACTGTTCAACGCCAAAATGTAGATTTTTTTATCGTCATCTGAGAGTAAATTATATTCATACTTTGACACGATGCCACGCCATTGATTTAGTGTTTCTTCAATACGATTTTGACGTTCAAGCGTTGCGCCCAAATTGAATTGCCCTTGAATAAAATTGGGATTTGCTTCAATGGCATTTCGATAGGATTGCTCTGCCCTTTCAAACAAATTTTGCTGATCCAAAATTACCGCTAAATTGAAATATGCCGCGTAACGAACGGGTGAATCACTGTGTTCAATCCATGTTTCATACAATTCAATTTGCTGAGTTGGCGTAAGTAATTCGCCAACAGACAACAATTCAATAATATCCATATTGTTTTGTTGTGCTTGCGTTAAAAAGTCTTCAAAAGTTGTAGTCGCTGTAGAGTTTGTCATGTGATGTTCTCTAAAAATGAAAAGTAAGCTAAATAATAAACAATAATCGCAATTACTGTACCGACAAACTGACTTTGTGTAAGCGAGCATAATAAAAACCATCGCAATCATTATCGCCAGTCAAAATTTGCCACCCGTATTTTGCGGGATTTTTATCAAAAGGGATTTCTTGTGCATCCGTATTTTCGGCTAAAAATTGAGCGATTTGATCTTCATTTTCAGCTTTTAAAATCGAACACGTTGCATAAACGAGCAACCCACCTTCTACGAGCATTGACCACGCGGCTTTTAAAATAGCGAATTGTAACGAGGACAGTGCAATCAAATCATCTGCGCGACGCAACATTTTAATATCAGGATGACGACGAATTACGCCCAACGCTGAACACGGCGCATCAACCAAAATTCGGTCAAATAATTTGCCGTCCCACCATTTTTCGGGTTGCGTCGCGTCGCTAACAATCAATGTTGCGGATAAATTCAAACGTTGCAAATTCGTTTCCACACGAAGCATTCGTGTCGCATCAATATCAACGGCAACACATTCTACATTTGGTTGAGATTCTAAAATATGCGCTGTTTTTCCCGCAGGCGCGGCACACAAATCTAAAACTCGTTGCCCTGATTTCAAATCGAGTAAACCTGCCGCAAATTGCGCCGCCGTGTCTTGAACGGAAACGGCACCCTTTTCAAAATTTGGCAACGACGCAACCGCAACAGGTTTAGTCAATCGAATCGCGGATGCACACACGTCAACGGCTTCGGCTTCGATATTTAACTCGTTTAATTGCTGTAAATAATTTTCGCGTGTCGATTGCTGGAAATTTACACGCAAAATCATCGGAGGAAATTCATTGTTAGTTTGAAAAATTCGCCCCGCATTTTCGTCGCCCCAATCGTTTGTGATGCGTGAAATTAACCATTTTGGATGGCTGTGTAATGCTGAGGAATCTAAATTAGTTTGTACTTTCACGCTTTCTTGTTCACGCAAATAACGCCGCAATAATGCGTTAATTAAATTTTTTGCCCACGATTTTTTGCGTGTTGCGGCGACCGTTTCAGAAACTGCGGCGTGTGTTTTTACTCGCATAAAATCCAATTGATACAAACCAACCAACGCCAGCGCGTAAATTTCAACGTCTTTAATGGGTTTATCGAGAAGCTGTAATAACACAAATTGTAAACGATGATAATAACGACAAACGCCATAACAAACGGCTTGCACAAAGGCTTTATCTTGGGAAGTTTCAAGGGCTGGCAACGTTTGTTCTAACGCCACCGTGAGCGATTGCCCTTTGTCTAAAACCCGCACTAATGTTTGGGCGGCAATCAATCGTGTGTTTATGGTCATGTTTTTAAATAGTCCGCTACATTGTTTTCAAATCGTTAAACTTCGACATAATTCACCGCTGCAGCTTGCCAACGAGCAATTAACAGCGGCACATTTTCAGGAGCAACAGCAAATAATTTATCACCGAACCGCGCGACCGTTCCAAACAAATGACCGTGTAATTCTGGATTCACAGTTTTAAAACGTAATTGCCCTTTTTGTCGCGTTCCTAAAACTTCTCCCGCGCCACGCAACTCTAAATCTTTTTCGGCAATCACAAAACCATCGTTATTTTCACGCATGATTTTTAATCGCTCCTGAGCCATTTCTGGCAAAGACGAATAAATCAACAAACAATAACTTTCACCCTCACCACGCCCAACTCGTCCGCGTAATTGATGTAATTGCGATAAACCTAAACGCTCTGGATTTTCAATAACCATCAAGCCCGCATTCGGCACATCAACACCCACTTCAATTACCGTCGTGGCGACAAGTAAATCAAGTTCGTGGGTTTTGAACGCCACCATCACTGCGTCTTTTTCTGCGGATTTCATACGCCCGTGAACCAGTCCGACACGCACGTTTGGCAAGGCTTGAGTCAACATTTCAGCAGTCGTTTCAGCCGCTTCGCCTTGCAATACCTCCGATTCTTCAATTAACGTGCAAACCCAATACGCCTGACTTTTTTTTGCGACCCAGTCGTGGATTTTGGCAATCACTTCGTCACGTCGTTGCGCCGATAAAACGCGTGTCACAACGGGTTTTCGATTCGGTGGCAATTCGTCAATAATCGAAACATCTAAATCGGCATATTGCATCATTGCTAACGTGCGCGGAATCGGTGTTGCAGTCATCACTAATTGATGCGGACGACTTTCACCTTGTTCGCCCTTATCACGCAATGCCAAACGTTGATCAACACCAAATCGATGTTGCTCGTCGATGATAATTAGCCCCAAATTTTGAAATTGGACGTGTTCTTGAAATAGCGCGTGTGTGCCAATGACAAGCTGAATTTCTCCCGCCGTCAAACGTTTTAAGCCTTGTTCACGCGCTTTGCCTTTTAATTGTCCCGTTAAAAACAAAATTTGATAATCAAACTGTGCAAACCAGTTGGTGAAATTACGAAAATGCTGCTCGGCGAGTAATTCTGTTGGCACCATCAGCGCGACTTGATAGCCGTTGCTGATTGCCGATAACGCCGTCATTGCTGCAACGAGCGTTTTGCCAGACCCCACATCACCTTGAACCAATCGCAGCATGGGTTGATTACGTTGACAATCGGCTTCAATTTCAGCAATGACACGCAGTTGTGCGCCAGTGAGTTTAAACGGCAGTGCATTTAAAAACGTATTTTTTATCGTTTTATTTTGCGAAAAAACAGGAGCTTGCCAGCGTTTTGCCTGTTGCCTTGCTTGGCGCATGGTCAAATAATGCACAATCAATTCTTCGTGTGCCAAACGCTGAATGGCAAGCGGATTGATGTCGCTATTCGTTGGCACGTGAATTTGTTGTAACGCGCTGTGAAAATCAGGATAACCAAACTGCTGTAAAAAATTTTCTGGCAAATACTCAATTAAATCGTCTTCACACTCGTTTAACGCCCGCAAAATAAATTTTTGTAAATCCTTTTGATACAAACCTTCCGTGCTGGGATAAACGGGTGTTAACGCACATTCGAGCGTTGCGGGATATTCAGGATGCACGATTTCAAATCCGTTAAATCCCCATCGCACTTCACCAAAACATTGCAACCATTCCATATTTTTTAGTGCGTTTAAATGCACTGGAATGTTGTTAAAAAATTTCAACGTCAGTTTGCCCGTGCCATCATGTAACTGACACACCAGCATTTTTCGACCTTTTTTGACTTCCTCAACGTGTTGAACTCGTCCACGCACGACGACAGATTTGCCAATTTCCAGCGTATGAACAGCAAAAAGCCGCGTGCGATCTTCGTATCGCAGCGGCAAATGCAACAATAAATCGCCGAGGGTTTTGAGTTCTAATTTTTGCAAACGTTTAAAACTTTTTTCACCCACGCCTTTTAGATGCTCAACCGACCGTTTTAACGTGGTCATTTAAAAAAATTAGGCATATTCTTGTACGGGCAATTCCATAATGCCGTCCATTTCAACGCCCGCATCTTTTGGCAATGCGGCAACACCAATCGCCGCACGCGCGGGATAAGGCTCGTCAAAATAATTCCCCATAATTTCATTCACAATTGGAAAATGCGCGAGGTCAGTTAAAAAGACGTTGAGTTTTACAATGTCATTCAAATCACCGCCAGCTGCGTTTGCGACAGCTTGCAAATTTTCAAAAACTTGGGTGATTTGTGCGTTAATGTCGCCGTCAACCATCGTCATCGTTGCTGGAACAAGTGGAATTTGCCCCGACAAATAAACCGTGTGATTCACTTTAACCGCTTGTGAATAAGTGCCGATAGCTTGTGGTGCGAGGTGTGTGTGAATGATGTGTTTAGTCATAAAACGAATGCTCCTAAATTTAACAAAATTAAAATTTAACGTACCAATCGAACAGCATTTCCGCTGCCCATATTACTTACGCCAGTGTTACCGCTATCAAAATCGGTCGTCCACATATTGAAATTATTTCCAACGTATGGTGATGACGACCAGAACAAGTATTGAGTGTTTGGAAAATAAAGCGAGTTAATCATGGGATGGGCGGGCGAGCCAGAACAAATATCACCTGTTTCTGTTGCGCCAAGTGTTTTATATTTGCCATCGGAACAAAAAACTAAACCTTTTAATTCTTCATTGGTTGGTAATCGCCAATCTTTCGCGCCACACAAACTTTCTGTATTCACGTCAAACACAAAACCATTTGCATCGGTTTCTGAGCCATATCCAGCACTTGGGTTATAACTCGATGTGTAATTGGTGTAGGTTTTATTCATATCGCGCAAACCACCATCAGACGTTTTTACTTCCCAAATCAACCCCGTATCGTTATCTTTTGTACAGCCCCAATCTGTGTTGCCATTGCCAAAAACTGGATTGACAGGACAATCTTCTTCGCCTTCCAACGCGCCGTTGTTACAAATTTTGCTGTAATGCGAAGGTGTTGAAATAACTTCAACTGCTTTTGATAAAGACGTACTGGTTAAAACGGGATTACCACTATCTTTCGCGGTTGCTGTCAGTGTGAAAATTCCGTCAGTGGTGTAAGTGTGCGTATATGTGAGTGTTGCGCCATTGGTTGCATTTTGCCGTTCTGTTTTTGAACCGTCTTTCCAATCAACAACAACGTTACTTAAATTGTTGTCACTATCTGTTGCTTTGACTTGTAGCGTATAAAGTGTGCCTGTTTCAACCGTCGCAACACCAGTAACGAGCGTTATATCTGGTGCGTGATTGGTAGCGGCTGCTTTCACTGTGAAAGTACCGCCTGAAGTGACATCTTGCAAAACATTTCTGGAATTGTAAACGCCGATTTTAAAAGCACTTGTTCCCACAGTGCTTAACGTGCGCGATAACGAATAATTGGTTCCTGAGCCAGACATTGTGGCTAAACCTGTGCCAAAATCAACTTTCACTTTGTAACCGCTAGGCAACGTTGCACTATTTAAGGTTGCGGTAAATTTAAACATTGAACCCGCAATTGCAGAAGTTGGTACAACAACCGTTTTGCTAATTTTAGGAATAACGGTTGTTGCCGCGTTTGCTGTGCCGATGGTGTAGCAAAACACGGTTAAAAAAAGTCCTGCTGCTCTGTAGTGCGACTTGTTGAGCGTGTATTTCATTTTGATTCCTGTAGTAATTTTTGAAAAGCGGCAAACAATTTTCCCATATACGCGGGTTTATAAGGGAATAAATCGACAGAATCAATCGCATGAACAATCATGCAACTGTCAATTTCAAAAATCAGTAATTCACCTTCGGGCGTTTCACTGCAATCAATTCCTAAATAATCGAGTCCCGTGCGCTCATAAATTGTTTTGAATGCGGCGGCGTGTTTTTTGGCAAACGTTTCGTCAAAATTTTCCATCGCTCGTGCTTCTTCGTCACGTTTCGTCGCATCTTCTGCCATTCCTGCATTCAAGTAATGAATCATCCAATTTTTTGAAATTGCCAAATGACACAAAAATGGCTCTCCTGAAATTAAAATCACCCGATATTTGCGAAAAAATCCGTCATCATTTCGATAATCAACAAATCGTGCTATAAAAAATTCTTGGAATTTTTGCCGCGTAACGTAATCGGTGAGTGAGTTTGACGATTCAATTTTTTCTAAATCATGACCCGCGTGTGAATCGACAGGGCGAATAATCAATGGATAATCAAACGTTGTTGAATTAAGATTCTCAGCGTTATAACGCACCGTTTCAGGCATAACAATTCCAGACACATTTGCCAGCAACTGACACGCCGCGTCACGCGACATTTTTGTAATGCGTTCGGGTTTGTTTAAAACGGGCTTTGACCACGATTTTAAAATTGGCTCAAGTTGTTTTAACAACGGTAAATTTTCTTCAGACTCCGCAATTGCCACAAATAAAACATCGTGTTCGGGTAAATCTTCATTCAACGCGCCAGCAACAGTAAATAAATCGTCTGTGACATAAAATTGCGTGAGTTCAATACTTGAATTTTCAATTAAAAATTCAATCGGCGTGTTTGCCATCAAATCCCCCGCGCTTAATAACGCTAAAACGCGCAACGTTGGATTTTCTACGGGCAAAACGTAAGTACGTTCCATTTTGATTGCAAGAGCCTGTGTTTCCAACGCTAGTTCACGATTGCCGCGTAATTGCAAAACGGTCGCTAAATCCATCAGCGCATTTGCGTCTTCTGGGGTATCGTTCGTTTTTTTTTCGATTAGCATTTGTCCAAGCGGTGAAATATCAACGCCAGCGTGAGCCAATCGCATCAATTCAACTAAACCGATAAAAGGTTTTTCAGCAAGTTTGTTTAAATTTAAATTCATAGTTTCAAGTTGTAAAAATAGTTAAAGCGTTACCCAATTTCAAAACAGCAGTCACCAAAATATCAATGTCATTTTCAGTTGTTCGATGATTCACAATCGCGGCACGAATGGCGACATTTCCATTGAGTGTTGTTGACGATGGCGCGGCAATTCCAGATTCTTGCAACGCAATCACAATTTCAGTATTTATACGATTTGCATCGGTGCAAACATAGCGAAAACAAACAATGTTCAGCGCGACAGGCGCGAGCAATTCTAATTCGGGAGTAACTTCAATTTTTTGTTTCAAATATCGCGCTAATTCACAAGTATGCGCGATGACATTTCCTAATTTTTCGTTGCCGTAAACGCTTAACGTGAACCATGTTTTTAAGGCTCGAAAACCGCGTGACAAATCCAAACCTAAATCACACGCCCACGGTGAATTTGCAGATAAACCACGTTCTTGACGTTGTAAATAAGCGGCAGGTGACGTGAACGTTTTTTGATGAATTTCACCATCTCGAACTAATACAAAACCTGCGTCGTAAGGGACTTGCAACCATTTGTGAAAATCGAACGCCATGGAATCGGCACGTTCAATTCCCGCCAAACGAGGCGCGATTTCTGGCGCAAGCATTGCCAACGCACCGAATGCACCGTCAACATGAAACCAAACATTTTCACGCTCACATAATTCGGCTATTTTTTGCAAATCATCAATCGCGCCAACGTCCACCGTTCCAACGGTTGCTACGACTAAAAACGGTGTTTTACCTGCTTGTTTGTCTGAAATAATCGCTTGCTCAAGTGCTAAAACGTCTATTTCGTAGTCGGAATTTACGGGAATTTTTTGTAACGTGCTTGTCCCAACGCCTGAAATATCCAACACTTGAGAAACGCTGATGTGTGCGGCAGTTGATGTGTAGGCAGTTAAATCTTCCCCCCCCTTTGAAGGGTGGCGGGGGGAAGAGCTTGCGAGGGAGCTTGCTTTTGTTCTCGCACACAAACAACCAATTAAATTCGCCATTGATGTGCCTGTTACAAACAGTCCACTTGCCGTATCAGGAAAACCAAACAAATCGCGCACCCAACGCATCACTTGACGTTCAATTTCAACGGGAGCTTGATTACGTCCGCCTAAATTTGCATTCAATCCCGCAGCGAGCATTTCAGCGACCATGCCAACGGGCGTTCCACCGCCATGAACCCAACCCATAAAACGTGGGTGCGTATTCCCGACAGCGTAAGGCAAAATATTTTGCATAAACTCAGCGTGCGCTTGGGCTAATGTTTTTTCTGTCAACGATTCACGCAAATGTGCTTGAACGTTTTCAGGCATCGGTTGCCAAACCTCACGCGAATTTAAACTTTCCGTGTAATCAAGCATATCGTCGAGCATTTTGTGTGCTTGAGTGCGAAATGCCGTCCAGTCTTTCGGATCTAAAGATTTTTCCGCCGTTTCAAGCATCGTCACGCCATTGGCTGTAAGGAATTTGAGCCAAATTGTTGTTGTAATAACGCACGTCTTGTGTGACTTCTTCACCTAACCAATCGGGTTTTGCAAACGTTTCATCCGCCATTTTTAATTCAATTTCAGCAACAATCAATCCCGCATTTTCGCCAGTAAATTCGTCGATTTCCCATTGATGATTTTCGTGTGTGACAAGGTGACGCGTTTTTTCAATCACGGGTTTTGAACACAAACTATCTAAAATTTCGTGTGCATCAGAAAGCGGAATTTCGTATTCATATTCACTGCGTTGCGTTCCGATTGTTGCACTTTTGATATTGAGCCACGCTTGTTTGT
This sequence comes from uncultured Pseudomonadota bacterium, assembly GCA_903877065.1. GTDB lineage: Bacteria > Pseudomonadota > Gammaproteobacteria > Methylococcales > Methylomonadaceae > UBA10906. The sequence continues at coordinate 443 of CAIRCR010000173.1, read as the reverse complement.
CACTGATTCGCACACGAATTGAACTGGTGGCTTGCGAAGTCAAATAACCTTGTTTGTAAATTACCGAATGGCTAATTTGTTCGCGCCACGTTTCGTTTGCGAGTAAAAATTTGTGTTCGATTTCGATTGCCATTTTGGAGCCTTAACGTGAATGACTGCCGTCACAATATGGCGCGTTGTCTGTTTTTCCGCACGCACATAAATAAACGGTTTTTGTTTCTTCGGCGACAAATTTAAGTGATTTTTTGTCAGTTTCGGCGGTTTTGTGTGTGCCATCACAAAGTGGCATCGTGTCGCTTAATCCACAGCTACACCAGCTGTAAGTTTTATCTGCTTCAACTTCGATGGGCATTGGTGTGTTATATTTTGCAGTCATTTTTATTTTTCCGATGTAAAGTAATTAAAGAGTCACAATTATAAGTCAATTCTTTATTTAATTGCCG
>CAIRCR010000172.1 GCA_903877065.1 uncultured Pseudomonadota bacterium | reverse complement strand
GTTTGGGTAATGATTACGAAAGTACCTGATTGGCGTTGGTTGTTAGAACGCTCTGATTCACCTTGGTACCCGTCGATGCGTTTGTTTCGCCAACCAGAAATTGGTGATTGGACGAGCGTTTTAAATGACGTGAAAACCGCCCTCATCCAACTTAATAGCCAGTAAATAATAAAATCATTTCCCTTTAAAGGTGCAATCAGCATTGATTTACGGGTTAAACAATTCGATTTCACGGTACAATGCCACGCGGCACAAATTTCTTAACTTTTCTCAATACAGGTGATTTATGAATTTCAGTGATTTTTTAAACGATGTAAAAACCAAAGCCAGCGAACTAAAAACTCAAGTGTTAAAGTTCAAAAACAAAGATTTTTTAGAAGCGGCAATGGCTGGTTCAGCGTTAATTGCGATGGCTGACGGTAAGATTTCTTCTGAAGAAAAACAAAAAATGATTAAGTTCATTGAAAACCACGACGCACTGTCAATTTTTACAACGAGCGATGTCATTAAATCTTTCCAAGAGTTCGTTGAACAAATCGAATTTGACAAAGATATTGGCGAAGCCAAAGCCTATTCGGCATTAGGCAAAATGAAATCAAACGCAGAAGCAGGACGTTTGCTGGTCAGAATGATTATTGCAATTGCCTCGTCAGACGGTGATTTTGATGCACAAGAACAAACCGTTGCCGCGAAAATTGCCAAAGAACTCGCGTTAAATCCTACAGAATTTGGTTTATAAAAATGAGCGGCACGGACAATTTTACCGTTATTGAAAGTGAACAAGTCACGGGCGCGGTGTTCGATGTCGTTCGTTATGAAAAGCTGCTCGGTTCAGATAATTTGAATGTGGCGGAAAAAATTTTTTTCGCCAATCAAGCCAGCATTCATTTGAAAATGGTGCGGGTTACGTTGACAAATTCAGAAATGTTACTTGAACCGAGTGCGCTTTATTTCATGAAAGGGCATTTGCAGTTGGAATCGACCACAGGCGGTATTGCTAAAGGTTTGATGCGAAAATTTTTGACAGGTGAAACACTTTTTCAATCACGCATTAAAGGTTCAGGCGAAGTTTTTTTAGAACCTTCTTTTGGGCATTATTTACTTTTCAACATCGAAAATGACGGACTGATTTTTGACAAAAATTCGTTTTATTGTGCGTCAAGCGGTATCGACGTTAGCGCGAAATTGCAAAGCAACATTTCTAGCGCATTATTTGGCGGTGAAGGTTTTTTTCAAACCCAAGCTAAAGGAACGGGGATTGTCATTTTAGTTTCACCAGTACCTGTCGCAGAATTGATTGTTTACGAATTAGCGGCGGGTGAAAAGTTATCTGTTGATGGCAATTTTGCTTTTGTTCGCACTTCAAGCGTTACTTTTCAAGCGGAAACATCAAGCAAAACACTCTTTCAATCTGTGACAAGTGGCGAATTATTACTGCAAACATTCACAGGTCCAGGCATGGTTTGGCTTGCGCCAACGCAAGGTGTTTACGACAAAATGAAACGTCCCTACGGCATGGCAAATTTGAGTAAAAACCAAGGCTCAACGGGAACGAGTACAGGTACAAATATGCTGTCTGATTTTTTTGATTCCTAATTACGATTTTCACCTTTTTCTTTCTTTAAAATGCGCCTAAAAATTCTGTTCCGCCTCGCACACATTCACTGGATATTCATTCGTCACGGTTTGGATGAACTCGTTTTGCAAACACCGTTCATGCGTCCAATTCGTTATTTGGCAATTTTTTCGCCTTACGCACGATTTAAAAATGATACGGATTCTCGTGGTGTGCGGATTCGACGAGCATTAGAAGATTTAGGCGCGATTTACGTCAAATTTGGGCAAGCTCTTTCAACACGCAAAGATTTATTGCCCGATGATATTGCCGATGAGTTGGTTAAATTACAAGATCGCGTTCCGCCATTTAGCAGTGAATTAGCCATTGAAATTATCGAAAAATCGTTAGGAATGCCCATTAACGAAGCGTTTGCTGAATTTGATTCTAAGCCACTCGCTTCAGCATCTGTCGCGCAAGTTCACACGGCAAAATTACACACAGGACAAGAAGTTGTTGTAAAAGTATTGCGTCCAAATATCGCACCGCGCATCGCCTCAGACATTGGTTTATTGTACGAATTGGCAAAATTGGCAGAACGTTTTTGGGCTGACGGAAAACGCCTGCGCGGTACTGAAATTGTCGCCGAATTTGAAAAAACAACGCTAGATGAACTCGATTTAATGCGTGAAGGTGCAAATGCCGCCAAGTTGCGGCGTAATTTTGAAGGTTCTGACATTCTTTATGTTCCAGAAATTTATTGGGAATTTACGCGCAAAAACATTTTAGTGATGGAGCGAATACACGGTATTCCCGTCGGTGAAATCGAACAATTAAAAGCCGCAGGTGCAGACTTTAAAACACTCGCAGAACGTGGTGTTGAGATATTTTTTACACAAGTTTTCCGCGATAATTTTTTTCATGCTGATATGCACCCAGGTAATATTTTTGTCGAATTGCCTGATAAATATATTGCGGTGGATTTTGGAATTATTGGCAGTTTATCCGCTTCGGATCAGCGTTATTTAGCTGAAAATTTCTTAGCTTTTTTCAATCAAGATTATCGTCGTGTCGCAGAAATGCACATTGCATCAGGTTGGGTCGCCAGTACAGTTCGCGTTGAAGAATTTGAAGCCGCGATTCGTTGCGTTTGTGAACCCATTTTTGAAAAACCGTTAAAAGATATTTCATTCGGACAAGTTTTATTGGGCTTATTTCAGACAGCGCGGCGTTTTGATATGCACGTTCAACCTCAGTTGGTTTTGTTACAAAAAACGTTACTAAATATCGAAGGTTTAGGACGGCAACTTTATCCCGATTTGGATTTGTGGCAAACAGCCAAACCGTTTTTAGAGCGTTGGTTTCAAGAGCGTTTAAGTCCAAAAGCGAAAATCAAAAAATTGCTAAAACAACTTCCTGATTTTGCTGACCAATTTCCCGAAATTCCGACGTTAATTTATAAAGCTCTTGATAACGCTGCTCACGCTGAACACCGTGCCGAAATGCAACAACGTGAATTTACGTTGCTGCGAAAACAAATCGCCAAACAACAACGTAGTCAAATTTTGGCAATTTTGATGGGGGCAATGATGATTTGTGCGGCGATTTGGTTGCGATAAATTAACGATTTGTCAGCTGTTTTATTTTTTGATTTGCTTGTTCAAACTTTTGAGTGGTTTCATCGAAGCGACGTGCCACAGTGCTAAACGATTGCGAAGCCAATTCAAACTGTTTGCTGTAATCACGGGATTTAAAATTGCTAGCTGGGCTGTCTTCCAATAAATCATCTTCTATTGAACTACTAATTGCCCCGTCATTTTCTAAACTTTTACGCCATTGCAAAAATGATTCACGGGTAAAAACATATTTATCCATTGCCGCTTCATTGATAAATTTCAAGCCGCCTTCAGCATTGGCTCGCATATTTAAAACCGACATAAATTGTACGGGCGCACTGATATAGCGTGCTGGAATTCCAGCGTAAGTTGCTGGATTTGCAGCGGTATCAAATGCTGACGCAGGGACACCTCGAACCGTTGTTGGTCCAACAAACGGCAAAACTAAATAAGAACCTTCTGGTACGCCCCAAACGGCTAATGTTTGATCAAAATCTTCGTCGTTTTGCTCTAATCCAACGTGTTTTGCAACATCGACAAGCCCGCCTAAACCCGCTGTTGAATTCAACGTTAATCGACCTAAATCTGACGCGCTTTGTGTAAATTTTGCTTGCAATAAATCATTCAGCACGATGTTAAAATTTTTCAAGTTATTGAAAAAATTAAAAACGCCTGTTTGTAAAAATTGCGGCGCAATGAATTTGTAGCCGTTCGCCAAAGGTGAAGCAACGTAACCGTCAATCCCACCATTAAAATCGAACATTGCGCGATTAAAATTTTCGTAAGGGTCATCTTGTTTGGCTTGCGCGGCAACGTTTGACGCAAAAATAACACTGCAAAGTAAAGTCGTTACTGTTTTATTTTTCATTGAAATTCTCTGTTATTGTTTGGCGTAACCGTCGATTTTTTCGTTAATTTTTGCAATCAAAGCATCAAAACCTTCACGCTGCAAAATGGCTGTGTATTCCGAACGCTTCAACGCCAAATCACTCACGCCGTTTGCAATAATGTTAATGATTCGCCAACTCGCGCCTTTTTCTTTGAGCATATAATCAAATTTAACGGGCTTATCATCGGGAATCGTCAAATGTGAATGAATGACTACGCCCCCCATTTTTGTTTCTTCTTCCGAATCAATGGCAAAGGCTTCTCCGTCAAATTCTTTAAAGTTATGTGCGTAAGACGCAACGCTTAATTTACTAAAAACATCAGTTAATTTTTTTTGTTGTTCTTCGGTGAGCTTTTCCCATTCTTTGCCGACTACGATTCGCGCAATTTTAGGCAAATCGTGACTGTTAAAAACCGCTGGTTCGAGTTTTTCGTAACGTCCAGCAAAACCGAGTTTTTTACCGTCTTTCATCACTTTAATTAACTCGGTTTGAAACTTATCGATAATTTGCCGCGCCGACGTGCTTTCTTCTTGAGCGAAAACCGACGTTGCAAACAAACTGCTCAATGAAAAAACTAGGATTACTAATTTTTTAAACATCATCGCGTTCTCCACGAAATTATTTTGTGTGTTCAACGTTTATTGGAATGCCTGCAAAAGTTGGAACTGGTGCAGATTCTGGTGTTGGAGATGTAATCATTTCACCATCTGTTTTTGCACCGCGAATTGAAGTTAAAAGTGCTTTAATCGGATGCTTCAACATATCTTCAACTGCCGTTGCTTCATAACCGCAATGTGCCATGCAACTTGCACATTTTGGATTATTTACATTGCCATAATTATCCCAAGGTGTGGTATCCAATAATTCTTGAAACGTTGCCGCGTAGCCTTCGTCAGCGAGCAAATAACAGGGTTTTTGCCATCCAAAAACGTTGCGTGTTGGATTTCCCCAAGGTGTGCAGTTGTAATCTTGATTTCCTGCTAAAAAATCCAAATACAGCGATGAATGATTTAATTTCCAACCCCGATTTTTGCCTAATTTGAAAATACCACGAAATAATTCTTTAACATCATTGGCTTTGATAAAAACGTCTTGTTTGGGCGCGTGTTCATAACTAAAGCCTGGTGCAATCGTAATGCCTTCAACGCCTAATTCTGTCGCGTAATCCAAAAATTCAGCCACTTCTGGCGCGGTTTCACCTTGAAAAAGCGTGCAGTTAATCGTAACGCGAAAACCTTTACTTAACGCTAATTTAATGGCTTCAACAGCACGTTCAAAAACACCGTCCTGACAAACTGACGCATCGTGACGCGCTTGCATTCCATCTAAATGAATTGAAAAAGTTAAATATGGTGACGGCGTGTAATCGTCAATGCGTTTTTTCAAAAGTAGCGCGTTTGTACACAAATAAACGAACTTTTTACGCGCAATCAAACCCGCAACAATTTGTGGCATTTCTTTGTGAATTAAAGGTTCGCCGCCTGGAATTGAAACCATAGGCGCACCGCATTCGTCAACGGCTTGCATACATTCTTCAAACGTCAAACGCTTGTCTAAAATGTCGTCGGAATAATCAATTTTTCCACAACCCGCGCATTCTAAATTGCAACGAAAAAGTGGTTCAAGCATCAATACGAGCGGATATTTTTTCACGCCTTTGAGCTTTTGCTTGATTAAATAACTTCCCACTGCCCATTGTTGACGTAATGGAACACCCATAAAAAAACTCTCCTAAATTTTGTACCTTAAAATAATGTCGAGAATATATTTGTGTCGTTACAAAACAACAAAAAATCCGACTTGAAAATCAGTGTGTTATAAAAAACTACATTTTTTCATACGCTTACCTGTTATCGGACTAGAATACTCTCTTTTACACATCGACTCCAGTTTTTGCCTTAAATTATCGTATTTCGATTTAATTTATCGAAATAAGCTACTGTTTTTATTATAAATCAATTTTTAAATTTGCTCGATTTAATCATTTGCAACAAAACAACATAGCTTTGCAAATTACCAACAAACAGTCTATTATTATGCTCATATAACTTCTTTTTTTGATCCATAAACCTGTGAATTCAATCCGAAAATGACCAACGAAACTCAAGCCGTTTTAGACGATTTAAAATCGATGCACGAATTGTCTGATGAGCAATTTCAAGCCTTATTGCTTGACGGTGTTTCTCGAACATTCGCTTTGACGATTCCACAACTCCCACAAGCATTAGTCGGCGTTGTTGCAAACGCTTATTTGTTGTGCCGTATTGTTGATACGATTGAAGACGAAGTTTCGTTGTCGCCTGAACAAAAAGGTTATTTTTGCGCTGAATTTATCAACGTTGTAAAAACAGGTGAAAATTCTGAAGTTTTTGCACTTGAACTCGCGCCATTGCTTTCAGCGCAAACTATCCCCGCAGAACATCAATTGATTCACGTTTTACCTCGCGTAATTCAAATTACGCACAGTTTTGAAACCACACAAGTTGACGCACTTGCTGAATGCGTGAACACGATGGCGAAGGGAATGCCAATTTTTCAGGCACAAAATTTACACGATGGTTTGGCAACTCTCGCAGAAATGGATAAATATTGTTATTACGTCGCAGGTTGTGTGGGTGAAATGTTGGCAAAATTATTTTGTCATTATTCGCCTGAAATTACCGAGCGTAAAACTGAACTTTTGAAATTATCCATTTCGTTTGGGCAAGGTTTACAAATGACTAACATTTTGAAAGATATTTGGGACGACGCGCAACGTGGTGTGTGTTGGTTGCCGCAAGATATTTTCACTGAAACAGGTTTTGATTTAAAAAATTTAACACCAGAAACTAAAGATGCCGCATTTAGCTTGGGTTTAGAGCATTTAATCATCGTAGCACAAGAGCATTTACACAATGCGTTACGTTACACCTTGTTGATTCCCGCGCACGAAACGGGCATTCGCAAATTTTGTTTATGGGCATTAGGCATGGCGATTTTAACTTTGCAAAAAATTAAAAATAACTTGAAATTTAATCGTTCTGAACAAGCAAAAATTACCCGAAACAGCGTGAAAGCCACTATTTTTGCTACAAATTTAACGGTTCGCAGTGATTTTTTACTAACCGTACTTTTTAACTTTGCCAGTCGTGGACTTGTGTCCTCTGATTGGACTTATCGAAACAATCAGTGATTTTTAGGGATGACAGTCATGTTTAAAGAATCTCAAGACCACTATTCAAATCATGCCGCTAACTCGGCAACGCCCATTCACTCGAATGCTTACAACTTAGACAACGCAATTCAGCAAGCACAAAATAAACTGCTCAGTTTGCAAAACGCTGATGGTTATTGGGTTTTTGAACTTGAAGCCGACTGCACGATGCCTTCTGAATATGTAATGATGATGCACTTTGTCGGTGACATTGACGAAGTGTTGCAATCTAAAATTGCCGTGTATTTACGATCGCGTCAGGCTGAAGACGGTAGTTATCCTTTATTTACAGGCGGCAAAGGTGAAATCAGTTGCAGTGTAAAGGCGTATTACGCACTAAAAATGGCTGGCGATAATATCGACGCGCCACACATGAAAAAATTGCGTGAATGGATTTTAAGTCAAGGTGGTGCGGCGAAAGCTAACGTTTTTACACGCATTGCACTTGCGACGTTTGGACAATTGCCTTGGCGCGGTGTGCCGTATATTCCCGCTGAAATTATGTTATTTCCAAAATACTTTCCATTTCATTTGGACAAAGTTTCCTATTGGTCACGTACGGTGATGGTGCCGCTGTTTATTATTTGCACGTTGAAAGCAAAAGCGAAAAATCCAAATAACATCCATATTTTAGAATTATTTGTAACCCATCCCGATAAAGAACAGCATTATTTTCCTGAGCGCACAATGCTCAATAAAGTCTTTTTAGGTTTAGATAAGTTAGGGCGTGTGACTCGTCCGTTGATTCCTAAAAACGCGCACGAATTGGCGATTGAAAAAGCACACGATTGGATTGTTGAACGCTTGAATGGTGAAGATGGTTTGGGGGCGATTATGCCTGCGATGGTTGGCGCTTATGAAGCACTGCTTTTGTTAGGCTACGATCACAATCACGAATTGGTTGTCACGGCACGAAAAGCAATTGATAAATTACTCGTCATCAACGAAAAAGATGCGTATTGCCAACCTTGTTTGTCGCCAGTTTGGGATTCGGGTTTGAGTGCATTGGCTTTGGAAGAAGTACAAAAAACGCATAATTCGCCACAAATCACCAGCAGTTTGAGCCACGCTTACACTTGGTTAAAATCGAAACAATTAAACGACGAACCAGGCGATTGGCGCATTTCACGTCCGAACGCAAAAGGCGGCGGTTGGGCATTTCAATTCAATAATCCCCATTATCCTGACGTTGACGATACCGCCGTTGTCGCTTTTGCAATGGCGGAATCAGAAAACGCAAAACAGCACGATGATTCAATTCATAAAGCAACGCGTTGGATTATGGAAATGCAATCTAAAAATGGTGGTTATGGCGCGTTTGATATTGATAACACTTGCTACTATTTGAACGAAATTCCTTTTGCAGATCACGGGGCGTTACTTGATCCACCGACTTCTGATGTCAGTGCGCGATGTGCAATGCTTTTGGCAAAAGTGACTAAAAATCATCCCGAATATGCAGTGCCTTTAGAACGCACAATCTCTTATTTACGCAGCGAACAAGAAGCCGATGGCTCGTGGTTTGGTCGCTGGGGAACAAATTATATTTACGGCACTTGGTCGGTTTTACTTGCGTTAGAACAAACTCATTTGCCCAAAATAGACCCCATGTTCACAAAAGCCGCAACTTGGTTAAAAAGTGTACAGCACACCGATGGCGGCTGGGGTGAAGATAATTTCAGTTATCACGACACTGGTTTTAGCGGCAAATATCACTTTAGCACTGCATTTCAAACGGCGTGGGCGGTGCTTGCATTATGTGCCGCAGGTGAAGGCAAAAGTTCTGAAGTTAAAGCGGGAGTCGATTTTATTCTTCGCGCTCAACAAGCTGACGGCGTTTGGAATGACAAATGTTTCACCGCACCAGGTTTTCCAAAAGTGTTTTATTTGAAATATCATGGCTACGATAAATTTTTCCCTCTATGGGCGTTGGCTCGCTATCGCAATGAATTGGATAAAAAGTGATTACTGGAATTATCGTTGCCCTTTCTGAAGAACTCAGCACGTTAAAAACTTTACCAAATGCACTCTGGGAACGTGGATTGCGTCGTGGTAAATTTATTTTCATCACCGACGACATCATTTTGATTTATTCGGGTGCAGGTGCAGAAAATGCGTGTAAAGCGGCAGAATTATTGGTTTCAAAAGGTGCAACACAACTGATGAGTTGGGGTTGCGCCGCCGCATTAAGTCCTGATTTAAAAATGGGCGATTTAGTTTTAGCAGACAGTTTATTGAGTTGCGACGGAATAGAAACGGCGGTTAATGCAACGTGGCATCAACACACAAAAATCATTTTAGGCTCTCAAATTACCGCATACAAAGGCGTGTTAATCGCAAGCAATGAAATCGTTGCAACCGCACAAGCCAAACATGAACTTTATGAGAAAACTGGCGCAATTGCACTTGACATGGAAAGTGGGGCAATTGCTCAAGTTGCCCAACATTACGCGCTCCCTTTTTTAGCTATTCGTGCAATTGCTGACCCTGCAACAATGGATCTGCCACTTTCCGTTTCAAATGCTTTGAATGAAAACGGTGAAGTAGACATTACAAAAATTATCGCGTCACTCGTTTTCAATCCAAAAGAAATTCCACACTTGATTCAATTAGCGCAGTATTTTCAAATCGCCAAAAAAACGCTTTCAAAGGTCGCCAAACAATTGCCCGAAGTGCTTAATCATCCTGCACAATAAGCATCGTTGGTGCATAACGAGCAGAAATATGGCAATATCACACAAGCGCAAGATCATCAAGCCGCACCATAAATTTACCCTTTTCATAACACGGAGAAATCTCAAATGACACAAGATGAATTAAAACGCAAAGTAGCCGAAGCGGCTTTACCCTATATCAAAGGCGTTGGCATTATCGGCGTTGGCACAGGTTCAACCGTTAATCACTTTATCGATTTTTTAGCGGATTTTAAAAACGATATTGAAGGCGCAGTTTCAAGTTCTGAAGCCAGCACCAAACGCTTAAAAGATTTAGGCATTCCGGTTTTAAATTTAAACGAGGTGGGAACTTTAGACATTTACGTTGACGGCGCAGATGAAGTTAATCCACACAAACAATTGATTAAAGGCGGCGGCGCGGCATTGACACGCGAAAAAATTATTGCGGCGGCAAGCCGTAAATTTATTTGCATCGCTGATGAAACAAAATTAGTTGATGTACTCGGAAAATTTCCGTTACCTGTCGAAGTTGTGCCAATGGCACGCAGTTATGTCGCGCGTGAATTGGTGAAATTAGGCGGTCAGCCGATTTATCGTGAGCATTGCATTACGGACAATCACAACATCATTTTGGACGTTCATAACTTGAGCATTATCGAGCCGACGAAATTAGAAAATCTTATCAACAACATTACGGGCGTTGTCATGGTTGGAATTTTCTCAGCGCGTCCCGCCGACGTAGTTTTAATCAGCAAAGGCACTGAAATCGTCACGATGTAATTTTTATTTTCGGGGTACAAATTTCGATTCGTACCCTAATCCGCGCATTTCTCCCTTCAGAAAATATCAAAAATGACACTCAATTTTTTCGCCACAACTCCCAAAGCTCTTGAAGACATTTTAACCAACGAATTGCGCTCTTTAGGCATCACCCAATTTAAAGCAACAACGGCTGGCGTTGCGTTTTCGGGCGATTTAGAAATGGCGTATCGAGTGTGTTTATGGTCACGAGTTGCTAATCGTGTTTTGTTGGTTTTAAGTTCGTTTGAAGTCAGAAACCAAGATGATTTATATCGCGCCATTCAACAAATCAATTGGTTTGAACATTTCGATGCTGAAGACAGTTTTGCCGTGTCGTTTAGTTCAAAAAATTCAACGGCAATTACTAACAGTCATTTTGGTGCGTTGAAAGTCAAAGACGCGATTGTTGATCAAATGCGTACAAAATTCGGCGTGCGTCCGAGCATCGACACGGAACGTCCGAATTTACGAATTAACGTGCATTTAAATGGTGAAAAAGCGGATTTGAGCCTAGATTTGTCGGGCGAAAGTTTGCACCGACGCGGCTATCGTGATGTCAGCGTTGAAGCTCCGATGAAAGAAAATTTAGCGGCGGCAATGTTGTTGCGTTGTGGTTGGGTTAAGTTGGCAGAACAAGGTAAATCGCTACTCGATCCGATGTGTGGTTCTGGGACGTTGTTACTTGAAGGCGCGATGATTGCGGCGGATGTTGCACCTGCATTGGGGCGTGATTATTTTGGCTTTTTAGGTTGGAAAAAACACGACGCACAATGTTGGCAAAATCTGCGACGCGATGCCGAATGGCGAAAAATTGTCGGCATGAAAAAATTGCCCATGATTGTGGGTTTCGATAAAAATAAAAATACTGTCAATACTGCATTAGCACACGTTGAAAACGCAGGTTTTAAAGGAAAAATTCACATTGAACGCCGCGATATTGCTGACGCAAAACCGCCTGAAAGTTGGGAAAAAGGTTTAGTTATTTGCAATCCGCCTTACGGTGAACGTTTGGGCGATGAAGCAGAAACCGCCGCGTTATACGAACAGTTTGGGCAAACGTTAAAAGCGAATTTTGTTGGCTGGCAAGCGGCGTTAATTATCAGCAATCCCGAATTAGGTTTTCGTTTAGGAATCCGTTCACAAAAACCCATTACGTTATTTAATGGCGCGTTGGAATGTAGATTGTTGCGTTTCACAATTGAAGAAAAAGCGTTTTTTATTCCCAAAGCGCAAACTGTCGAACAACGAATTGCACAAGTCACCGAAGTTGTAGCGCAAGCGCATGAAAACGAAAACGTAATATCAAGCGAAGACACAACGCCGATTGAATACGCGCCAATGTTTGCCAATCGTTTGCAAAAAAATTTGAAAAAATTGTCGAAATGGGCGAATCAAAATGATGTTTTTGCTTACCGTGTTTATGACGCAGATTTGCCTGAATATGCGGTTGCTGTCGATATTTATCACAGTGATAAAACGTGGGTAAATGTTCAAGAATATGAACCACCAAAAACCGTAGATCAACATAAAGCCGATATGCGTTTAGCGGGTTTGTTGGCAGAAATACCTCATGTTTTAAACGTACCGAAAGAACAGGTTTTGTTAAAAATTCGGCGCAAACAACGCAACATTGAACAATATGAAAAACAAGCAGATTCAGGGGTTTTTCACGAAATTATTGAAGGCGGTTGTCGATTACTCGTTAATTTTGAAGATT
>CAIRCR010000171.1 GCA_903877065.1 uncultured Pseudomonadota bacterium | reverse complement strand
TATTTCGGACGAGTGATTTGAAAAGAATATCACTTAATTCGAGTTTTAATCTCCCTTAAAAAATAAAAAACGAGCGTCTAGTTACTGGACGCTTTGTTAAAAAGTAGTCGATTCGTAGTTAACGACTTTTTCGACTACAAATTCAGGTAGCTCAAGCACAAAGTTATCATTAATAATTAATCATTTTGAGGCTCTCAAAATGATAGGAATTGATACTTTTGATCAAATTAACATCCCAACTCGTCATCGCACCGCAGCAATCCCAGGCACGGTTACGCCAGTTCCGCACTACCCAAGAAAGTTAAAAGTTTATCTGAACAACGCTTCGCCATACTGGTGGGCAACCTATTTTGATAGAGGAAAGACTTATCGTCATAGCTGTAAAACACAGGATAAATTTGAAGCTTTCAGAGAGGCGAGAGTGTTTTACGAAAAGCTTCTGATAACAAAATATCAGCATCCAGCCCATTTGCTAGAACATCAGATTAGTGAAGCAAATATGCCTGTCAAAGGGATACAAGTTGATTTGCGATTGAAGAAAATCGCATCGCAATGGCTGTCTCGTCGCGCTTCAAAATGGACACCTGCGCATACAAAACAGGTTGAGAGCAGGCTAATCAATAACATTCTTAAGTATGTTGCCGATAAAAATATACAGCGAATTACGAGAAATGACTTGCTCGGGCTATTACAGAAAATGGAAGAGCGCGGAGCATATGGTTTAGCTCGCCGCGTTCTAAATGACTGTCGCCAGATATGGCAATACGCAATCATCATTGGTGTATGTAAACACGACATTACCATCGGCTTAAATAAAGCATTACATGAGCATACTGTCGTTCATTTTAATGCTGTAACACCCAAAGAATTACCTAAGTTAATGAGTGACATCGCAGGATATGAAAAAATAGGTGATTCAATTGTGAGGTATGCCTTACAACTTATGGCACTCACATTTGTTCGCAAGAATGAATTATTACAAGCTACTTGGGATGAATTTGATTTAGAAAAGGCTGTATGGAAAATCCCAGCAGAGCGAATGAAAATGAGGCTTGAGCATGTTGTGCCATTGAATAAACAAGCTCTCTTAATACTTAATCATATTAAATCTTCTTATCCAAGCGATGGCTATGTATTTCATAAAGCAAAAAAACCATTAGTTGATCACGCATTAATTTATGCGCTTTATTGGATGGGCTACAAAAACAGAATGACGGTACATGGATTTAGGGCAATCGCTAGTACTGTTCTTAATGAAAACGAATTTAGACCTGATGTAATTGAAAGACAGTTAGCTCATACTGATGCTAACCAAGTCCGTCGAGCCTATAACCGAGCGCAGTACCTAAATGACCGAATTGCGCTAATGAATTGGTGGGGAGATTACTTAGAGAAAATGACGACTTTCAAAGTCAATTCGATAATTTAAATCGACTACATTTTTACTCTGAAATTAATCTATATAAATCAAATAGATAACCAATTGTTAGGTGATGCTGGTGCGTTAGTAGCATTCGCATCTACAGCAAACGC
>CAIRCR010000170.1 GCA_903877065.1 uncultured Pseudomonadota bacterium | reverse complement strand
TCAAGCCTGTAAGTGGCATTGAGACAGTATTAACTTATGTAATGATGATGCGTGACGACAACGCATTTACTAAGGGGCAAGATTGGTTGCACGTTTTAGGCGTTAGCCAGCCTACTTGGGCGGTTTTACTTACTTCTGTACAGCGAGCGATAAGGAAACATTGCAAAAATCCAAATCTGCGTGTTAGCTATGACAGCGCAAGTCCATTCCAAGCTGGTGGAGAGCGCCAGCAAGTGGTGCGCTATCCTAAATTAACTAAAGATATTTCAAGTTGGGTAATGACTGCACATGAATCTCCAGTTAATCCAATGTATGCAGGAGAGGAAGGAGCTAAATTCCACTTTCCATTTTCAAGCCCGTTGGGTGATTTGCTAACGTTGAACCATTTAAATGTGAGAGGCGGTGAGTTCAACAGCAAGACACTAGATACTATTGGCACTCACATTCTTACAAATCACAATGTATGGGTTTATGTTCGTGCATTTTTAGAAGCAAATGAATTGATGTTTATGCATAAGAGCGAAGCTGATAAGGCTGTTCCTCAAAAGCTTATGGATACTTGTGCATTTATTGAAGACTTACTAGGCGAAAATAATTGGCAAGCAAGAATAAAAAAAGAAAAAAAACTGCTTGATACCGTTTTCTCAAAGTCACAAAAAGATGAAATACCAGCTGATGCATTGAGATAACAAACCATCAAACTAGCTCAACATCCGCCTTCATCACTGTTGGGTTGAGTAGAAGCAAATAATGTACAAGTGGCAGAGAAGCCTAAATTGGAAAGAGCGAAATGAAAAAATTACTTAAAGTAGTCTTACTTCTCAGCATCAGCACAGTAGCATCTGCGCAGACTAATTTGACTAGGGCACTTGAAGAAATATCTACATGCGGCGCTGTAAACTTTTTTAGCACAGCAATTTACATACCTCAAAACGTAATTGATAGCGTTTCAGGCTTAGACAATGAAACCAAAATTGAATTAAAAAAGAATCAATCTAATTTAAAAATGGCGAGTGAAGCATATGCTAAAAGAGTGGAGTTTTTTGAAGAATTATTCTATGAACTATCAAACAAAAGAAACACATTATTTCTTCAAAAATTAGTTGCTAGGCATGTTCAAAACATGAAGGTTGTTAATGATGATGAAGCATTTGGAGTCAAAATTGCAAATGCTTACGTAAAGTGTCAGTCATACACAGAAGGTTTGACACGACTTAAATTTCAATCTAAGCCCTCAGACTTTGCTGATAAAGCTGTTGCTTATATCGTTGAGAATTCATCTCATAAACCAACATCAACAGAAAATTTAATTGGAGTAATGCAAATTTCAGGACTTCATTGGAAACATAAACAAAAATTAAGAGAGATAGTTTCTGTTGACTCAATTAAAAAATAATTACTTCAATTAAATTAATTCAACTGCCGCCTTCATCACTGTTGGGTTGAGTTCAATGTAGCGTTGTGTAGTAGCAATTGACTTGTGTCCTGCAAGTGCCATCAGCACACGCACCCCCACTCCCTTGTCCGCCAGTTTTGTAATGAACGTTCTGCGTCCACTGTGGCTAGTGGCACCAGTCATTTGTGAATCCTTGTAAATTTTGTGAAAGAGCTGGCATAGCGTATTGGCTGTAAACCCTCGTTTTGGGTTTTTCTGAGTTGGAAACAGAGCACGTTGCGTATCTGTTTGTGTGACTGCCTTCAAGCTCTCAAGTCCAAAGCGTTGTTGCAAGTAATGTTGAAGCTCGTCACGTAACTTTTTGGGCACTAATACTGTGCGAGGCTTGTCCCCCTTTGTTTG
>CAIRCR010000169.1 GCA_903877065.1 uncultured Pseudomonadota bacterium | reverse complement strand
GTGGTTTTAGTTTTATTGATTTGGCTGCCGATAAAGCGGGCAGTCGTTTTGGTGAATTAGCGGTTGAATCGCCTGAAAGTGCGCGGCATATTCAAAAAGAAATGGCTGAAATTAAAGATTACAGCGACTTTATGCCCGATCCGCGTGATTTGCCTGAACACATGAACGAAACTGAATTTAAACGCATTTTTGAATCTACCCAAAGTCCCGCATATTTAACGCTTGCCGCACAAATTGATAAGCGAATTGCACTGATGGCACTTTACCAAACAACTCACGAGAGTATTCATGACAAATGAGCCTTCGCGTTGTTGCGATATTTGCAAACCGTGAAAGCCGAAAAATAACGATATTTTTTGATCAATATGTTTGGTGAAGAATGGTTTGTGCGGTAACTTAAAGTACACGTTAATGCACTTTTCATATTAAATTGATAACCTTAAACTCATCAACATAATAACTTTGGAATTAAAAATGAAAACAAAAGTAGATTTTACGCTTTCGGCAGAAATTGTTTCAGAAGCGACAAGTGGTCTTTTACTCGGTGATTTTAATAATTGGGATAAAGAAAGTGCTGTTAGCTTAAAAAGAAAAAAAGATGGCACACTCAAAACGACGTTGTTTTTAGAAACAGGGGAAACTTATGAATACCGTTATTTGCTAAATGACGGTCGATGGGTCAATGATGATAGAGCAGGGCAAAATATTGAAAATTGTGTCCTTTTCGTTGCCGCCGAAAATGTAAAGCCTGATGATTTAACTAAAATAGAAGGCGTTGGTAAAAAAATTGCCGAACTATTGATTGCTGAAAACATTACAACATTTGAAGCCTTATCGAATGCAAGTCTTGAAACGTTGCAAAATATGCTCGAATCAGCGGGTAATCGCTTTAAAATTTATAATCCTGCATCGTGGTCAAAACAAGCGCAATTAGCCGCAGAAAGCAAATGGGACGCGCTTAAATCGTTACAAAAAGAACTGAAAATTAAAAAATCATAGTCGATGCAATGGTGACGTATTTGAATAATGAAGTCGTCACCAACGTTTACTGTTAGCAATGTTGGTGAAAATTCTTAAAGTTATAGTTTTTACCATTGCTGCCGATAAAGAAAATCGGTAGTTTGTAGTTACATTAACAATGGTTGCGAGTCATTGTTTTTTATACAGATTGAATTTATGGCAACAAAACTAGGCGACACAGTATCATGACAACTTATGAAATCAATTTATCGTTAACTCCGTATCAAAGTAAAACATTGGTCAATATTGCCAATACGCAAGTAAAACCAGATAGCGAAAATAACAGTAGTAATGCTAAAGATACACAAAACGCGAGTCTTAATAGCCAAACATTTGTGCAAAGCGTTTTGCAATCACTACAAGATTTAGGTGTGAATACTTCGGATATTTATGCTGATAATTCGTCATCATCGAATGCAAATGACGCGCTGAACGTTTTTTTACAAGATTTATATAAAACAATAACTCAAGGTAAAACCAGTCAACCCAGTTCATCAATTATCGGCAAGAGTGTAACCAGCAATTTACAATCTTCTGAAGATGTTGCAACGCAAACGAAAATGGTCGGCGGAACGAATTTTCAATACACCGTTGATTTAAGCCAAGCGGATTTAGGCAATTATCTTGAAGATGTCAAAGGTAGTCTTAAAACGGCTCTTGAAAATATCGGTCAATACATTAGTTCAAAAGCTGTTTTTAATTTGAAAGTTTTAACGACCAATGTCGATTCCAATATGCTGGCTCAAACCAATTCTTCATTGATGACAACCACAAATAGTCAAAGCGGCTCTAACGTAGACACCACCTTTGTTGTTGATTCAATTCGTGGTGCTGATTCGTATCCCGATACGCCAGATGCAACGCTTTACATCAATTTAGCAAAAATTGGTGAAATGTCATTTAGTGGTTCACCACCACCTGACAAATATGATTTAACCAGTATTCTTACGCATGAAATTTTGCATGGATTGGCGTTTACTGGCACTTTAGGTGGCAATCCGTCATTCAAAACGGCTTATGATTCAATGGTGACAACACAAAATGCGGCAGTTCCTACGTTTGTAGGTCGTCATGCGGCAACGGCGAATTTAGGTAATCCTGTACCTTTATCTTCTGCAAGTTCTGGGGAAGGTTCAGCGTATTATCATGTCGCGATACCTGGTGATTTGATGTCGGAATCCATAAGAAAGGGAGAAGTTAAAGGGATTTCAGATTTAGATATTGCGATGCTCGAAGATATGGGAATCGGGGTTACAGGCGTCTCACCTACATTAGCTAAGTTACAAAATACTTATAACCCTAGTGCTAATTTGAATAATTTAATGGATTCAATTGGTCGTAATGACACATTGGAAACAGGACTTACTAATCTTGTTCACGCATTGGGCGGCTCAGTATCATCATCTACTGCAAATTTACACAATTTCTTAACAGCGTTTGCAATGAATACGATCAATAGTAATTCAATCAAAAATAGTTCAGGTTCTCTTTTTTCGGTCACCGCTTAAATCTAAACGGGTTCTATATTTATCCTTGTTTTATATGCTAATAAAATGTGAAAATGCACTTTTCCATAACAATAAAAAAATGAGAAAATTTTGAGTATAGAACAATACCGTGCAGTTGACAGAGAGCAACTGGCAAAAGACATTGATGGTGTTCAACGTGCAATTTTGAGCGAAACCAACATCAGCGATTTTGAGCATTTGAAAAAAATTGAAAGTTGGGGACGGATTTGTACAGGGTTGGGTTATTCCACAGCATGGATTATTCCAAATCCGATTTCGGCTTATTTGATTAGTCAGGGCAATTTTACACGCTGGACGACAGTGGCTCACCACGTTTTGCATCGTGGTTACGACAAAATTGAAGGCATTCCTAAGCATTACACCAGCAAAGGTTTTGCAAAAGGCTGGCGACGTTATTTAGACTGGTTGGATTGGATGTATCCTGAAGCATGGGATGCTGAACATAACGATATTCACCATTATCATTTGGGCGAAGAAATTGATCCCGATCAAGTCGAATTCAATATGCAAGGGTTGCGTAATTCAAACATTCCACGTTGGGGACGTTACGTTTTATTAGCGATAATGGCGGCATCGTGGAAAATTATTTATTACGCTTCTTCAACCCTGACCGAATATCGTGCGATTGAAGCAAAAAAAGCGGGCGGTACACGCGGACAAATTTCACGATTAGATATGTGGAATCCATTGAAACCTGCGGGAAAAGATTTGTGGTTGAGTTGTATGTTGCCTTACAGCATCGTGCATTTTGTGATAATTCCACTGTTATTCATTCCGTTTGGTGTGGTTGCCGCAACAAATGTGTTGATTAACGTCCTATTTGCAGAACTGTTGACAAATTTACATTCATTTTTAGTTATCGGTCCCAATCATACTGGCGATGACGTGATGATGTTTGAAGAGAAAGCAAAAGGTAAAGGCGAATTTTATTTGCGTCAAATTGTTGGTTCTGTGAATTATCCTAGTGGCACAAATACATTGGATTTTTTGCATGGTTGGTTAAATTACCAAATTGAACATCACTTGTGGCCTGACATGGCTGCGAGTCAATATCAAAAAGCACAACCTTTGGTTAAAGCAGTGTGTGAAAAACACAATATTCCGTATATTCAAGAATCGGTGTTTAAACGCTTAATGAAAACCATCGATGTGATGGTTGGAAAAAGCTCAATGTTACGCCCGTCGTACAGCAAAATTTAATTTTCACAAAAAATGAAAGTAGAGCTTTTAAGCACGTTTTGAGTCGAAATCGCGCTATTTTCATTCGTTTTTGGGCAAAGTCTTATTTTCGATAAATTTTTTGAAAGCAAGACTTTACCGTTGCTGTTAATCAAAAATTAATTTTTAGTTCAAACTCTTACTTGCCAATTCGTACACATCGTTGGAAATATCTTTCGTGTCAATGATACGTTGCAGTTGACGTTTCATTAAAATTTGACGCTTTTCATCAACTCTACGCCACGCCGTTAATGGCGTAACCATTCGCGATGCAACCTGTGGATTGATTGCATTAAGCTCCAAAATTGCATCAGCTAAAAACGCATAACCTTGACCATTCGCAGCGTGAAAATGTACAGGATTGTTTTGACTGAACGCGCCAATTAAAGACCGCACACGATTTGGATTTTTTAAATCAAACGCGACGTGTGAACGTAATTTTTTCACCGTTTCAAATGTATCTGCCGCTGGGCTACTTGCTTGCAGCGAAAACCATTTATCAATTACCAGTGGTTCATTTTCCCATTGTGCGTAAAACTGCGCCAAACAGGTGTCTTTTGCGGGATGATTGTTGTGAACAATGACTGAAAGTGCCGCCATTTGATTGGTCATATTTGTTGCACACACTAATTGTGAATGTGTCAGTGTGTAATTTTCAGGTGAATTGAGTTTGCTTAAAAACGCCAAACAGGTATTTTTAACGCGGCGGCGACCAATGGCTTCGGGACTGAAATTTTGGGATTCTTCTTCATTGTGATTGATGTCATAAATTGCGATAAATTCAGATTCAAAACGTTGAGCCAACGTTTTCAAAACCAATTCCCGCGCCAAATGAATGCCTTCAAAATCAACAACTGTCATTCGTTCAGCTAAATAATTTTCTGATGGCAACGTAAGCAACAACGAAAAATACGCCAAATCGTTAATCGGTTTCGTTAAGAGCTTTTCAAATGTGGCTAGTAAAATTGGGTTGACGCTTGAAAAATTGCCAGATTTAACAATGTCTAAAATAACGTGTTCTGCTAGTTGCTGACCTGCATCCCAACGATTGAAAGAATCGTTATCGTATTGCGATAAAAACGCAAGTTCATCCAAACTGCGTGACATTTCGATATTCACAGGTGCAGAAAATCCACGCAATATTGAAATAATTGGTGTTGATTCAATAGATTCAAAAATAAAGGTTTGTTCCATTTCGTTAAACTGTAACAACGTTTCGGGCAAATAATCAGCACCTGTTTCAGAATTTAACAAACCGATTTTGATGGGAACTAACAACGGTTCCGTTTGATTTTTATAATTTTGCGACAGTTTTAACGAAAATACTTTTGTTGTTGAATTGTAATCGGATTTTACTGTTACCGTTGGTGTTCCCGCTTGTGAATACCAGCGGCGAAATTGG
>CAIRCR010000168.1 GCA_903877065.1 uncultured Pseudomonadota bacterium | reverse complement strand
TGCCCAATAATAAATCAACGCCTCGAGGGCAAAAGCGCAGGATTGGACTGATTGCGGTCTTGCCGATGATGACGGGAATGGCAATTTTGCCATCCATTTCACAAGCCGCAGTCGATGCAAAAGCACCGACTTGTAAAATCCTTTCACCCAAAACAGGCATTGTGCTTGGTGCGAATAAAGATGTTTCTTTTGCAGCACAAGCAACGTTGAAAGATACAACCGCAAAACCATTACGATATGAATGGGATTTTTCAGGTGGCGTTTTTGGTGAGTTAATTCCAAACACCAATCCTCCAGCTTACAAACGCCCCGATGGATTAAAAACCTCAGTTCAGTTTGTTCGTGATAATGCGACGTATAAAGTGCATTTCAGCGCGATGGACGCACAAAATCGCCGTTGTGAATCGGTAATTGATGTGGTCGTTGGTACATTGCCCAAAGGCGTGCCTGATATTTCAAAATTGGTTAGCGATGCTCAAAAAAATGCTTCTAAAAATGGCAATGAACTCGACGGCAAAAAAGATGACGTGGTAGTCATGCCTTTTGAGGAATGGACTTACCAAAATGCTAGCGATATGGCATTTCGTGGCAATGGTTACAGTTCAGCCTCGCCTCTGGTCAACAATTTGAAAGCCTACGCTTTTAAAAAAGATAGATTGCCCGTGTTTTTGGATGATACCCAAGTGGCATTGCGCTACTCTGCGGCATCGAATCCGCTCGACCCTGTGGGCAAAGATTCTATCAATTCTACCAGTCGAAATTTTCCTTTGACGGCAAATTTAATTGATGCAGTCATTCAAAAAACAGATATGTGGGAAATGCCAGCACCGCGTCCAGATTCCGAAAAAGCGAAAGACTATTTTGCTTGCTCTTGGGCAATGATGGGTTATTGGGGAGCTTATGCCTGTGGTGGTGCACAAGGTTTACCAACCGTTGATGAAGGCTATTTCAAAGCAAAATTGGATGACAAAACCAAAAAAGTCGTGCCAGATGATCTGAATAATTCTGATCACGGCTTGTATATGCCTGGTAAAACAAAGCCTTATGCTATCAATACCGCGCAAGCCTTTTCACAATATCAGCCCGATGGTCAAACCTTTGCGGCAAATTTTTTACCTGTCAGCGATACGGATGACAAAGGGCGTATCAATCCCTATCCCTTATGGCGCGTTGAAGCGGTTGATAAAAAGACGCAAAAAGTAGTTGCCAAAACAGACGGCGTGACCAGTACCAGCCGTGATTTTCACTGTGCGGGTTGTCATGAAAAAGGCAAAATTGCGGCTAATCCAAACGCCCCGCATACCAAAGAAGCCTTTAATTCGAGTGCTTATGGAAAATATGCGGAAACGCAAACACCAACGCATAAAGATAAAGTGTTAAGCAAACCGAAGTTTTTTGATGTCTCCGACTTGAAAGGCGATAAAAATAGTTTGTTTGACAAAGAATATGCTGCTGCATTGAATTATTCGAGTATTCATCAGTTCTACGACAAAATTGGTTTTCTGGATGATATGTTAAAAGGTCCGATGACGGACGGAAAAGTTTTGGGAGACACACCGCGACCTTGCTACGGTTGTCATGCAACAGCAATTAGTTTTACACCATTTAACACGCCGTGGTGGGATGAAGAAGGCTTTAAAGTCAATGAACCGATTTACGCGCCAAGTTATTCCATTTCGATGCACCGTTTTCATGGTGAATTGCAATACAACGACAAAAAAGACGACATCGTTCGTGACAAAACGGGACACTTTGTACGTTGGGATTGGAAAACTAAAGGCACGAATAATAACGATAAAAGTTTATTCCCTGTTTTCGATAAAAATGGCAAACAGCTTCCTATGGAAGAAAACTGCTTGAAATGTCACAGCGGACACCGTGAACAGCTTTATCGTGATCGAATGTTTACAGCTGGCGTGACTTGCTTTGATTGTCATGGCGATATGCTGGCGGTCGGTCAAGCCTTCCCGAAAAACTATCTTGCGAACAAAGCTAAATTAGGTTCAGTTGAACGTGATGATTATCGAGTGCCTTGGTTTGATGAACCTGATTGTGGCTCTTGCCATGTTGGTAATGCAAATATCGGTAGTGACAAAAAGAATGGTTTCTTTAGTGCAGGCGTTAAAAAACAAGCTTTTGATACGGCTGATTTATCTGCAACGCCTCGTGTTGCAAACAAAGAAAATCCTGATTCGCAACGTTTCACTGCTGCGCCGATTAAAAATTATACAGCGAAGTTTCCAACAGACTTTTTTTCTGAAATCATTGTGAAAACAGGCGAGTGGATAACTAAAAAAATCGATACCAAAGTCGATTCTGCTTTGTTTAGAGAAGGCAAAGACAGACACGGCAACGTTTCCTGCGCGGCGTGTCATGGTGCAGCCCATTCTGTTTGGGCAAATCGTGATCCCAATGCTAATGACAATGTCACTGCGTTGCAATTGCAGGGTCATACAGGAACCATTTTGGAATGTAATGTTTGCCACACGGCGGATTCGTTTAAAAATGAAGCGGATTTGGATGGCGGACAATATAGCGGTGATGCAGATGTTGGTATTATTGGAGGTCCTCACAATATGCATCCTGTGAATGATCCTTACTGGTGGAAAGATTCAAAATCGTCAAGCGATGTGAATGTTTCTGACGCTAAAACATATGGTGGTTGGCATAATAATTATGCTCAAAAACCAGGTGCTGTGGGTGAAGATCAATGTGCAGCTTGTCATGGCAATGACCATAAAGGTACACGCTTATCAAAAACGCCTGTTGATAGAACCTTTGATTTCAGTAGCTTTGATTTTGCTCGTTTACAAAAAGCAGGATTCAAAGATAAAGTTATCAAAGTGCCAGCGGGTACAGCAATTGGTTGTGATACTTGTCACAGCATTAAAACCAGTTGCGTGAATTCACCAGCGGGTAGCGAGTGTGGGATTACTCCCGAAGCTATAACGAAATAATCACTCAATTTTTAAAAGAAAGAAGGGAATACGTCTTACAACGCTTTCCCTTTTTTTGTGGCATTTCACTTATTTACAAAATAAAACTGAGCGATATGGGGTGGGTTTAAACAAACGACACAAAAGTTTCATAGGATTTTAACGAATCCCTTATTTGGTAAGGGATAGAGGCACTTTTGGACTTCCCAAATTTAAGG
>CAIRCR010000167.1 GCA_903877065.1 uncultured Pseudomonadota bacterium | reverse complement strand
TTTTGGGTGTGAAAGAAGTACGCGTGATTGCACCGAAGACATTGTTGCCCGCTGAAATTGAAACGTTGGGGGTGACCACGTCACACGATGTGCGGCAAGGTTTGCAAGATATTGACGTGATTATCATGTTGCGCCTGCAAAAAGAACGCATGACTTCGGCGGCGTTGCCAAGTGAACGTGAGTATTTCAACTGTTTTGGCTTGACAGAAGAAAAATTAAAACTCGCCAAACCTGATGCGATTGTCATGCACCCCGGTCCAATCAATCGTGGCGTTGAAATTGATTCAAATGTCGCAGACGGCAAACAGTCCGTCATTTTACAGCAAGTCAGCAACGGTGTAGCAGTACGAATGGCGATTATGGCAATGACGATGACTGATTTTTCGACAGAACGAGCAAATTAAATTACGTCATGAATGCGCTATAATGCGGTAACTTTCATTTTTAAACACATTTAAAAATATCATGGCGCATTATCTTGAAATTCATCCCGAAAACCCGCAATTACGCTTAATTCAACGTGCTGTTGAAATTATTCGCAACGGCGGAATTATTATCTACCCCACTGATTCAGCTTACGCACTGGCGTGTCATCTTGATGATAAACCCGCTTTAGATCGTATTCGGCGCATTCGACAACTCGACGATAAACACAATTTCACGTTGGTTTGCAAAGATTTAAAACAGGTTTCTAATTTTAGCAAAATCAACAACGACGCTTTTCGATTGATTAAATCGATAACACCTGATGCGTTTACGTTTATTTTGGAAGCCACAAAAGAAGTGCCACGCCGTTTGCAACATCCCAAGAAAAAAACGATTGGTGTTTGTATTCCTAAAAATGCAATTGCTCAAAAATTGGCTGAAGAATTAGGCGAACCGCTAATGACAACAACCTTGATTGTGCCTCCCGATACAACCGCGTTATCTGATCCTTATGACATTCGGGAACGCTTAGACGATGCCGTTGACTTAATTATCGATGGCGGCATTGTGGAATATCGACCGACAACCATTATCAACTGCACAGAAAATACCTGCGTGATTGTGCGACAGGGCAAAGGTCTTGCACCGATGCTAAATTGAGAGAAATAACGACAATGATGAATGAATTAACGTTAATACAACGAATAGCGGTTTGGATTTTGCCCGTAATTTTTGCGATTACAGTGCATGAGGTCGCGCACGGTTGGGTGGCGAAAAAATATGGCGATAATACTGCTTCAATGCTTGGACGTTTGACACTCAATCCGTTTAAACATATTGATTGGGTTGGCACGGTGATTTTGCCTGGCTTGCTGTTGATGACGGGAACGGGGTTTATTTTTGGTTGGGCAAAACCCGTTCCCGTCAATTCGCGTAACTTTAAAAAGCCACGTCAAGATATGGCAATTGTTGCACTCGCAGGACCTACATCGAATTTATTGATGGCGATTGGCTGGGCGTTAATTGCTCGCATCGGTGTCACGATTGGAACAAGCAATGAAGCGATTGCATTGCCATTGATTTACACGGGCGTGGCGGGCATTTCGATTAACCTTGTATTGATGTTGCTGAATATGTTGCCGATTCCGCCACTCGACGGAAGTCGAATTTTATCGGGTCTGTTGCCAAGTTATTGGGCGTGGCAATTCAACAAATTGGAACGTTTTGGTTTTATTATTTTGCTGGTGATGCTTTACACAAAATTTTTGAACGTGCTTTTGGATTATCCGCTGTATTTTGTGCAGCAATGGTTTTTTACATTGGCGGGAATATAACGTTTATGAATCCCATTTTTTTAGGTGTAAACATTGATCACGTTGCAACGCTTCGTCAGGCACGAGGCACGCGTTATCCTGATATTTTGCAAGCCGCTTTAGTTGCTGAACAAGCTGGCGCGGACGGCATTACCGCACATTTGCGCGAAGATCGTCGCCATATTCAAGACCGTGATATTGATTTACTCAAAGCTAACATTCACACCCGTTTGAATTTAGAAATGGCAGTCACTGACGAAATGCTTGCCATTGCCTGCAAAGTTCAACCGTTTGCGTGTTGTTTGGTTCCTGAAAAACGTACTGAATTGACGACAGAAGGCGGTTTGAATGTTTGCGAAAATCTGCCACGTTTACAGATGGCGTGCGCTAAATTAGCTGATGCGGGGATTGAAGTTTCTTTGTTTATCGACCCTGACGAAGCGCAAATTGACGCGGCGATAAAAATTCGCGCACCCGTTATCGAGTTACACACAGGGACTTATGCAGGCGCGCCAAATCATGCTGAACAAGTGAAAGAATTAGAAAGAATCCAGCGTGCTGCTCGTTACGCCCATGCGGCAGGTTTGCAAGTCAACGCAGGGCATGGTTTGCATTTTCATAATGTCCAAGTCATTTGTGCGATTCCTGAAATTGTTGAACTTAACATTGGTCACGCAATTATTGCACAAGCCGTTTTTTCGGGGTTGGCGCAAACAGTGACAGAATTAAAAGCAATTATGCAAAATGCACGAGCATCAATTAGACGTTAAAAAAACCGTGTTTTTGCATTCGATAAATTAAAGTATCGCGGGTAATTCCTAACAATTTAGCTGATTTACTCCGATTACCTTGTGTGCGTTCAAGAGCTTGGTTAATTAAATCGGCTTCTAAAGAATCCAGCTTAATTCCTGTACTTGGCAACGTAAAATCATTGGATTCAATGTCGCTTGTTTCATTTTGAAATTCTTGTGGCAAATGTTCGGGTTCAATGATTTGTTCTGCGAATAAAATACTTAAACGCTCACACAAATTCCGTAACTCTCGAATATTTCCCGTCCATTTATATTGTTTCAAAATTTTCAAACTGGCTTTGCTAAATTTTGGAGCTTTGATGCCGTGATTTTTTTCAAATAACGAAAAAAAATGAGCCGTTAAAAGTTCAATGTCTCCGATACGATCTGCCAGTTTCGGTAATTCAAAAGGCACCACATTCAATCGAAAATACAAATCCTGACGAAACGAGCCTTGTTCAATGAGTGTCATTAAATTTGCGTTTGTTGCCGCAATGACACGCACATCAACTTTATAAGGACGCACATCACCGACAGCTAAACATTCACCCACATCTAAAAACCGTAACAACTTTGCCTGAATAGACAGCGGCAATGAATTAATTTCGTCTAAAAATAGTGTTCCGCCGTCTGCGGCTTGTAATAAGCCCTGAGTGTTATGCGACGCGCCAGTAAATGAACCTTTTTTGTGTCCAAACAGTTCCGATTCAATCAAACTTTCAGGCAACGCCGCGCAATTGAGCGTCAAAAATTTCTTTGTTGCGCGTGGACTGGCATTTTTAATTGCGTGAGCAAACACTTCTTTGCCTGTACCTGTATCGCCTTTTAAAAGTACGGTGACATTAGTTGCGGCAACAATTTTCGCGCTACGAATAAGCGATTCTAATGCAGGTGACTGTCCTATAATTGAGGCGAAATTATCCATAATTATCATGAGTGCATGGCGTGTAAATTAGTCATCGCCATTGGATTTAGTGACGGAAAAGCTGCAAATAATGCGAGTAAAATCATAATTAACCCTACCATTTGTTTAAAACGTTGATTTGATGCAAGGCGTGTTAAAACACTAACCATAATGCCCACCCCCATCACCGCTGGCAATGTACCTAAACCAAAGGCAATCATTGTCAACGCGCTTTGAAAAACATTGCCGCTAGCAATTGTCAACGCAAGTGCCGCATAAACCAGACCGCACGGTAGCCAACCCCAAACCATTCCGAATAAATAAGCGTGCTTACAATTTTTGACTGGAATCAATTTGCGTCCAAACGGCTCAATTTTTTTCCAAAAATACACGCCCAATTTTTCAATATATGCAAAACGAGGAAACCAACCCGCAATATATAAACCCGAACCCGTCATAATTAACGCAGAAATAATTTGCAAAAAACGATGCCCGTGCGCTTCACCAAGTGGCGAAGTAATCAACACTTCAAACAGCCCCATTACCGCACCTGCAATGCCATAACTGGTAATACGCCCCGCGTTGTAGCTAAAAATAAACGGCAATAAACGCTTTTTATCTTGGCGAATTTCAGGACTTAAACTAAACGTCAACGAACCAATAATTGAGCCGCACATTCCGATGCAATGCAAACTGCTAAATAATCCCATTAACAGCGCGACTAAAAATGATGAGGCAAAATCGGGCGCAAACATCATGAGAATAGCACTGCGATTTGCGCTTGCATCGATTCAGCCATTGCTTTTGAATTGACTGCATCACGAATCGGACGACCCACAACAATATAATCCGCGCCATTTTGAAACGCCGCTTCGACCGTGACAACGCGCTTTTGATCGTCGTCTTCACGATTATCAACGGGACGAACGCCTGGTGTAATGACTAATAATTTATTGTCTAATTGTTCGCGTAACATTGAAACTTCCAAACCAGATGAAACAATTCCGTCGCAACCAATCGCCAATGCTCGTTTTGCACGCGATAAAACGAGTTCGCGCACGTCGCATTGAAAGCCCAAATCATCTAAATCACCGCGATCTAAACTGGTCAACGCCGTTACCGCTAAAACTTTTAAATCGCCTTTATTTACGGCGGCGGCTTGCATAATGGCATCGTTGCCGTGAATTGTGGCTAAATCGACACCTTTTTGACTTAATGCGGCAATCGCACGTCCGACGGTTGCAGGAACATCGAAAAATTTTAAATCAACAAACACTTTTTTGCCGTGTTGTTTAAGCCATTCGATAAAACCAAAATAATCGCCACACATGAATAATTCCATGCCGACTTTGTAAAAAACGATTGAATCGCCCAATTCTTCAACTAAGTTTTTCGCTTGTTCGATACTTGGCACGTCAAGAGCCATAATCAAACGTTCGTTTGCGGGAATGGGTTTATTTGAAATAAAAGTTTGTGTCATAAATTGATATAGAAGAAGTAAAAACAGCGGCTATCTTACAGAATCTTGACAGGTTCGATAAATGTTATTTGTTTTCGGTCAATTCGCGTAAAATTAAACAGCAAACTCGCTTCATTCCCGCAGGAATTCTATGAAAAAATTACTTTTAATCCCGTTATTACTATTTTCAACCATCATTTTTGCCGAAGAGATGTCCAAAGATGATTGGCAAAACACCACAATTAGTGATGCAACAATCAAAAAAATTCAAGAATCGAAATACGTTTACAAAAAATGTGTTGCTGATGAAATGCAAAAAGCACCTTATCAAAAACAAGAAAGTCGTCAGGCAACAGAAGAAATTGTTAAACAATGTGAAAAAATTTTAGGAAAAATGCGCGAGGTCTATCTCGCCGAAAAAGTGCCAGAAATCATTGCTGACAGACACTTAAAGCAAATGCGTCTACAAACCACGCGCCTTGTGTTACAAGACATGATGTTTAATGAAGCGGCTCGTTCCGTAAAATAATAAAAACTATAAAAAAGAGGTCTTCAAAATGGATATAACCAAATACACAATTGATTTAGCATTAAAACCCACGACGTTTGATGCGTGGCACGTTTGCTTTGCTGGAACAGCCGCAATTTTAGCGGGTGCGTTAATTTTGACGTTATTTGCGTTGGCGATGAGTTTGACACGTCCGAAAGGAAAAAAAACCGACGAATCAGAAGTTAAAATCGTTGAAAAAATTGTGCAGGCTGAACCGATTGTAAAAATCGTGGAAAAAATCGTTGAAGTTCCCGTTGAGCGAATTGTTGAAGTTGAAAAAATTGTTGAAAGACTCGTACAAACGCCAGCTCCTGCACCTGTTATTTTAAAAGAAGCCAGCGCGGATGCCGCTTTGCAATTGCTTTATTTGCTACAAAACGATGCACGATTTATTGATTTCATCAAAGAAGACATGAGTTCACACAGCGATGAAGATGTTGGTATGGTTGCGCGTGTTATTCACGAAGGGTGCAACAAAGTATTAAACGATCATTTTAGTTTTTCACACATTTGCAAAGAAAACGAAGGCGATCGAATTACGTTATTAGAAGGTTTCGATGCGGCAAAAGTTCGCGTGACAGGAAATATCGTCGGCAAACCACCGTTTACAGGCACAATTATTCACAAAGGTTGGCAAATTACAGATGTTCGTTTACCGAGTACAGTTCAAGGCTACAACGCCAGTGTTATCGCACCAGCAGAGGTTGAATTATGAGTTTTTTTGAACAAATGAAAAAAAAGGCAGTTGAAGGTTCGTCTAAAAAAGAACAAGACGACGTTCAAAAAGCTGAAAATATTGTAGAAGAAGTCAACACAACTTTATTTGCACCAGAAACATCAAATGTTGAAACAAATGTGGAAGTTGCCCGTGATGTTTCAAACGAAAGTGATTCTAACGCGACTGAATTTGAATCAACGCAATCAACGGCAACAGAGACCTTTTCTAGCGTTATCGACACATCAGAAGGCAAACACTTTTCTGTCGGTATTGATTTAGGCACAACGCATTGTGTGCTTTCTTATGCTGATATAACTGCGGGTGATGATGAATTTACGCAACACGTTATGGGTATTTCGCAATCAACATCACCGAGTGTTGTCGAAGAAAAATTGCAACTGCCTTCGTTTTTGTATCAAGCACATGATGTTGAATTGCCAGAAAATTCGACCGCACTGCCTTGGAATGCAAAACCCGAATTTATCGTTGGTGAAATTGCGCGAAATTTAGGCGGTAAAACCCCGATTCGTTTGGTTTACAGTGCAAAAAGTTGGTTGTGTCACGCGGGTGTCGATTGTAAATCACCGATTTTACCCGCCGAATCGCCTGACGAGGTGCAACGTGTTTCACCCTTTCAAGCAACCAAAGCCTATTTGGAACACATGAGAGATGCGTGGCTGTATTTGCATCCGAACGCGCCACTTTCTCAGCAAGATTTAGTCATTACTGTTCCCGCTTCATTTGATCCAGCGGCACGCGAATTAACGGTTGAAGCGGCGCGTTCTGTGGGTTTGAGTCAAGCTATTTTGCTCGAAGAACCACAAGCGGCGTTATACAGTTGGATTGAAAAAACACAAGGCGAATGGCGTAAACAAGCCCAATGCGGTGATGTTATTTTAGTTATCGACGTGGGCGGTGGTACAACAGATTTATCGCTCATTGCCGTGACTGAAAAAGACGGCGTGTTAGATTTAACACGAGTTGCGGTTGGTGATCATATTTTGCTTGGTGGCGACAACATGGATTTAGCGTTGGCATACACTGTCAAAGCAAAAATTGAAAAAGACGGTAAACGTTTAGAACCTTGGCAAGTGCAAGCCTTAACGCACGGCTGTCGTGAAGCAAAAGAAAAAATATTTTCCAGTGATGTGGACAGCGTGCCGTTAGTTGTGCCAAGTCGTGGTTCATCGCTGATTGATGGCGTGTTGCGTAGTGAATTAACGCGAGACGAAGTGAATAACGCGCTAATTGAAGGTTTCTTACCACGAGTTGCCGTGCATGAACGCCCGATTTCTCGCCCTCGTGTTGGTTTACAGGCAAAAGGTTTGCCCTATGCTCAAGATGCAGGAATTACGCGCCATTTAGCCGCATTTTTAGCGAAACAACAAAACGCTGCTGATGAATTTGATGCGATTAACTTGCCTGAAAATGCCACTTTTTTACATCCGACAGCGGTGTTATTTAACGGCGGCGTATTTAAGGCGCAAGAATTATGTGACCGTTTAATGGACGTTTTAAATTCGTGGCTGATTGCTGAAAATTCACCCGAAGCGCGATTACTCGCAGGTGCAGATTTAGATTTAGCGGTTGCTCGTGGTGCTGCGTATTACGGTTTTGTTCGCAAAGGCAAAGGCGTGCGAATTAAAGGCGGAACAGCAGCGGCATATTATGTGGGTATCGAAAACGCAATGCCTGCTGTACCTGGAATGCCGCCTGAAATTCAAGCCTTGTGCATTGCACCATTTGGCATGGAAGAAGGCTCGCAAATTGAATTACCAAACGATGAATTTGGTTTAATTGTTGGTGAACAGGTTCGTTTTCGATTCTTTGCCTCAACAACACGCCGTGAAGATATCATCGGTACACGTTTAGATTATTGGCAAGATGATGAATTATCTGAACTCAATGAAATTGAAGTCACACTAGATCAAGAAAATAGACGTTCTGGTGAAGTGGTTTCAGTGCATTTAGGTTCAGCGGTCACTGAAGTTGGCACGTTGGAATTACGCGCATTTTCAAACAAAGATGACGGACGTTGGAAAATTGAATTTGATGTCCGCAACTAACTAAAAAATTACTCTCTGCTCTCCCGATATTCTCCCCTGCTTTTCATATATAGATTTTAAATAACTCAATTTTGTTACATCACGGGGCGTGAATATCGGGTTTTTGCGTATTGATTTTTTAAATACTTTATTTATGTGCCAACACTTCGGCCTTTATGCACCAATGCTTCTACACCCTAAAAGATAATTCCGTTGAAAATCAGATTTTTGTTAATCGTATCATCGCCGCTTTTTGCATTGTTGTTTTGCTAACGATTGGACTGAGTGTTCGATTAGTCTATTTGCAAATCGTTGGACACGAACATTACGCCACACTCGCCAAAGAAAATAGCGTTAAAATTCAACCTCTCGTGCCGACACGCGGCATGATTTACGACCGCAACGGCAAAATTCTTGCGGAAAATACCCAATCATTTAGCCTTGAACTTATTCCCGAACAAATCGGCGATTTAGATGGCACGCTTGCACGTTTGCAAGAATTGTTGAACATTCCCAACGAAAAAATCGAACAATTTCAAAAACAACGCAAACGTCAAAAACGCTTTATCAGCACGCCGCTTTTACTGAGCATGACTGACGAAGAAATTGCAAAATTTGCTGTTCAACGCCCCTATTTTACGGGTGTTGATATTCAGTCACGGCTCGTGCGTCATTATCCTTACAGTGAATTAACCGCACACGTTGTCGGTTATGTTAGCCGTATCAATGAAGCCGAAATGAAAACCTTGCCAATGTCGGAATATCGTGGCTCAAGTCACGTTGGAAAGCTCGGTATCGAAAGTTTTTACGAAACTCAATTGCATGGCAAAACGGGCTACGCTGAAATAGAAACCAATGTTCAATCGCGAGCCATCAATACGTTTAACGTCGTGCCATCGGTTGCGGGTGAGAATTTGTATTTGACACTCGATATTGATTTGCAAAAAACAGCCTACGACGCGCTTGAAGGTTATAACGGCGCAGTTGTCGCGCTCGATATACAAACAGGCGGTACGTTAGCATTTGTTAGTCGTCCAGGTTTTGATCCTAATCCGTTTGTAGTGGGTATTGACTATGATGCTTATCAGGCGTTGCAATCATCTGAAAATCAGCCGCTTTATAATCGTGCATTGCGTGGTTTATATCCGCCTGGTTCAACAATGAAGCCGTTTGTTGCGTTGGCGGGTTTGGAATATGACGCAGTTGGTTTTGAACAAAAGCATTATTGCCCTGGGTTTTATCAATTGCCGAATGTGCCGCACAAATACCGCGATTGGAAACACGGTGGTCATGGTTGGGTAGATATGAAAGATGCCATTACCGAATCGTGTGACGTCTATTTCTATAGCCTTGCATCGGTTTTGGGCATCGATAATATGCACAGATTTTTGCAAAAATTTGGATTTGGTGAAAAAACGGGCATTGATTTAGTGGGTGAAAAAACAGGTTTATTGCCCTCACGCGAATGGAAACAACAACAAAAAAATCAAGCGTGGTATCCAGGTGAAACGTTAATCACTGGAATTGGTCAAGGTTATTTGCAAGTTACGCCCCTGCAATTGGCGCGTGCGACGGCAACATTGGCAAATGGTGGTAACGTGGTTACACCGTTTTTGGTGGACAAAATTGTTTCTACCACTGAAACACGAGTCGGTTCTGAAGCACATGGAGAAGTTATCGCATTGAAAGCAGCAAATGTTCAGCACATTACTGACGCAATGGTTGACGTGGTGCATGACGCGCACGGTACGGCGAAAAATATCGGGAAACACGTCACTTATCACATCGCGGGAAAAACAGGCACAGCGCAGGTTTTCAATATCAAACAAGAAGCAAAATACAACGAAAATGCCATTGATTTCAAACTCCGTGACCACGCGCTTTTTATCGCCTTCGCCCCTGCTGAAAATCCTAAAATTGCCGTTGCGGTGGTCGTTGAAAATGGTGGTCACGGTGGTTCGGTTGCCGCACCTATTGCGGGAAAAGTGATTGATCAATATCTGGAAAGTCTTGAAACACTGCGTTAGCAGTTGATCAATTCAAAATCAGTCTTCGTTGACGGGTTTATCGGCATTTAAGCAATTCCAGCCAACAACAATGCGATAAGTCAAAAACATCCAGCATAGCTGGAGGCTTGAAAAACATGAACCGCTCAAAGCGGGTTAAAAATGTGAGCCACCAAAAAGGTGGCAATTAAAACAAGTTCATTTGTTCAATTCGTTTATCTTCGTGTTCTTGGTGCTTGATGTAGTTCCGC
>CAIRCR010000166.1 GCA_903877065.1 uncultured Pseudomonadota bacterium | reverse complement strand
GGCGTTTTTGAATTTACCTTGTTCCTTCAAAAGATTGCCTAAATTAGTATGAGCTTCTATATCGCTAGGAGCAATTTCGACTGCTTTCTTACAAGCAATTAACGATTCTTCTGTTCGTCCTAAATTTAGTGATGCCGCACCTGACAACTTATAACCTAAAGTGTATTTAGGAAAACGATTAACCAACGTTTCCGAAAAAGTTACCACCTCGGCAAACAAACCTTTATTGTAAAGATTAAGCAAGTGTTGTTGTTCTTGAATGGTAGGTTGGTTTTTCATTTTAAATTCTCGATTTCTTTTAGCGTTAAATCGGTCATCGTCGCAATCACACCTATTTCAAAATTAGCCGCGAGCATTTTTCTGGCTGTTTCTCGATTCCCTTCAATCTTGCCTTCAATTTTGCCTTTTATAATTCCTTTTCGTTCACCATCATAAAAAGCCGTATCGGTTGCAGCCTTAGCTTCGTTGTAAGACAAAACACTTTTCAAATATGCCTCGTACTGATCACTGCTCAAATGTGAAACTTCAGCAATATCAAACCCTTTTTGAAAAATCGGCTCGTTTAAAATCGTTGGAATATGGTCAAAATCTTCGAGGTGTTTTAAAAAATAAATCCATTTATCAAAATGCGTTTCGAGTTCATGTTCTTGTTTATTAAATAGCGGCATTTGCAAAAATTTAAAATGTAATTTTTCATAAAAAACATCGCCATCTTGGTCTTTTAAGCACACATCACGGCGAAATTTGCGCTCGTCTTCTTTTTCATCGTAGATAAAATCCAAAATCGCAATGAAATAAACAGGCACTAAACGAAAATCCCACACGCCTTTTTTGCCCTGTTCACGGACGGGAAAGGTCGAATAAAACAACGAACGATCTTTGAAAAAGAGCATTTTCGCTTTTTGCATTTCGACGATGAAACGCTCACCCGTTTTACTTTCACAATAAATATCGAAAATAGATTTTCGTTCGTCGATGGTTTCAGCCATATTTTCAGGATTTTTAAAACTTAATTCAGCAATTTGATGTTGTAGCGGCAGCAGCTGATTTAAAAAATCCAGCAACAAATCCTTGCTGCCTTCTTCACCGAAAAGTTTTTTAAATCCAAAATCCGTGTACGGGTTGAAATAAGTGCTAATCATTGTTTTTCCTGCATTATTTAAGCAAGTTTAAAAGTCGTGTCCATTCAACAAAAGGCAAAATGACGAATTGATTTTGCTTTTTTTCGTCGGTAATAAATTGTGGATGAAACTCAAATTTAACTGCTTTCTCTTCGGGTTTTAAAACAACCACTTTTCGTTCACCTTTCAATTCTTGCGCCCAAATGGTTTGATAAAGTCGTTCCAAATCCCGTGCAAAAAGTGGTGTGTCAAACAACGGCGACGTTTGTTTTTGAGCTGAAATTTTCTGTTTAATTGCCGCAAATTTTTCTGAATTTTGCGCCAAATTTAACGCAACATTGAAATAATCTTCATCGTTTGTCGTCACGAGTTCGGCTAAATCCATTGTTTTTAAAATACTTGCCGCGACACGACTGGCAAAGGTTTCGCCCATTTTTGTAACCAGTGGAACGCCCGCCCAAAGTGCGTCAGATGCGGTGGTGTGCGACGTGTAAGGAAACGTATCAACCGCTAAATCTGCGAGTTGCAAACGCCCTAAATGTGCGGTTTGTTCCATTTTTGGCGCAAAAATGACGCGTGATGACTCTACGCCTCGTGCTTGCATTTCACCGCGTAAATTTTCTTGTGCTGAAGGATGCGGTTCGAGCAACCACAACACGCTATTCGGAACAGTCGTCAATAATCTGCACCAAATGTCGAACATTTCAGGCGTGATTTTGTAAGCCTGATTGAATGTTGCGAATACAAAAGCATTTTCAGGCAAACCTGCTTCGGTGCGAGTTGGACGCGCACCAATCGGACGTGTGTTATCGTTGGGTTGATAACAATGCGGCATCAAAGCTAATTTTTCGCTGAAATGCGGCGCGTGTTCAAGAGGCGTAACGATTGCGTCACCAATGATGTAATCGGCTAATCGTTCATGTCCGAGCGTGCCTGGATAACCCAGCCAACTGATAATTACGGTGGCGGGGCGAAGGGCTGGAATCCCGAGTCTTGAACCCAATGTGTAACCTTTCAAATCGACCAAAATATCAATTTCATCTTCAAAAATTTGTTGAGCAATTGCCACGTCCGACAATTCACGCACATTGCGAAAAACTTCACAGGCTTTTTCAATTCGTGAACGCGACGCGTCTTTTAACTCGCCACCATAAGAATATAAATACACGTCGAAGGCTTCTAAATTTCGACTTTCTAAAACACCCGCCATCAAATGAACCGTCGCGTGAGAATGAAAATCTGCCGACAAATAACCAATTCGCAGTTTTTTATGATGGTGAATAATTTTTGGTGCAAGCGGCAAAGCCGTTAACTGAGATTTATATCGTAAAGTCGAAAATAATTGCCCAGCACGATAAAACTGTTGGGGACTTAGCGTTCTAAATGCGAGTAAACGAAAAGGGGCTAACGCAATTTCTTGCGACTGAAAATGGAAGGATAATTTTTCCTCAGCTTCATAAATAGAATGCCAGCTACAAAGCGTGTAACGCGTAGAAATCAACGCACTCATCACTTTTGTATTTTCTGGAAAATGAATTAACGCATTTTGATAAGTCGCTACGGCTTCAGTTAATCGACCCGTATCATTAAACAAACTGGCTAAGTTATAAATTGCTGATATGTGCTGAGGATTGATTTCCAATGCGCGTTTAAAATTTTTTTCAGCATCATGAACAGAGCCTTGCTCAGAAAACGTAACACCTAAATTGTAGAAGGAATCGGCATCGTTGGGCATAAATTCGACACTTTTTTGCATTGCAATTAAAGATTCTTCTTGACGACCTAAATTTTGTAATGCAGAGCCTAATAATTTCCACACAAAACCATGTTCAGGAACGTGTTTAACAAAAACTTCTGCTCTTGTAACCATTTCGGCAAATAAGCCTTGATTGTAAAGAGCAAACAAGTATTGAGGTTCTTCAATCAGCGATTGTGTAACGGTTGAAAGTGTTGAGTCTTGGGTAGTTTTTTCTTTCATGATAAATTCTGGACTGATTTTTAATGGTGCGTTTTATTCTGCACAAATCAAATGGGAATCAAATTTGATAGTCCCTGCAAAATCAATGCAGATTTTAAAAGCAATTAGGCGGATTTTTGTATCGTTTTGAAAAGGATATGCGGCTTTACATTCTAATTAATCAAGAAATTACAAAATATGAATGACATATCCAACTTTACTTTCGCTATTTTTTTAGCGATTTTACTGTTTGGAAATTTTGACAATTTCAACAGATTCACCGTGTAGTTCTTTACCTGTATTCTTATCAAATTCTGTGACTGGCACGGGCGCACTTAGAATTTTAGCTGCCAATAAAGCATTCGTTTCTAGTTGTCGCTCCCCCATTGTTTCCATCATCGTGCCAGTTAACCAATGATTATCGTTAGCAAAATGTTCCAATTCTTTTGGCGATCTAATCACTACCAATTTTGCATTTGTGAGAACTCTTGCAGACGCACTACGTGGCTTATCAACATACATTTCAATTTCTCCAAAAAATTGATGTTTCTTGACGACGGCAACCTCGACCTCTTTTTCATCAACTTCGTTGTAAAGTTTTACACTGCCTTCAAGGACGAGAAACATTCTTCTGTCTTGACCGCCTTCCTTAAAGACAATAGTGTCTTCTGCAACGTCAATAATGGGCAGTGTTGTTTTTACTTTATGTTTGACAACTAGCATAGTGAGCTTCCTATAATAAATTCGTTGTGGTTGCGAGACGTTCACCCATCATACGCAAGGTTCTACCTGTGAATGAAGGGTTTTGGGCGATAAATTGTTCAAGTTGTATTCTATTTTTGAAAACGGCTAATTTGCAATCTGTGATTGCTTTTGCGGACATACATCTTGGTTTCTTTCCAAACATCTCTATGTCTCCGAAAAAATTATGTTTTTGGATTATTGCAAGATCAGCGTCTCTGTTATTACGAGTCGAATAGAGTTGCACCCGACCTTCAATAACAATATACATGGCTTTATCGAAGTCGCCTTCTTTGAAAATCAAAGCCCCCGCTTTAACTTTTTTGACAAGTAGCATAATAAAAATTCCTAGTAAATTTTGATTGGTGTAATTCCATGCAGCTATGGCTGTGATTTCGTCTTAATGATAGAAACTCTGTAGCATTTGTGCCGTGATTTTAGTGTCTATTTTTAATCCACGCAAAATATCAGGCTCGATGTCATACCCGTTTTAAAGGCTTGAATTGATTGTTTTATGCCCGTTGTGGAATTGGATAATTATAAACTAGGTATAAAAAAACGAAATCTGAGTAGATTTTAACCCAGCAGTTGAATTAAAACGA
Organism: uncultured Pseudomonadota bacterium; assembly: GCA_903877065.1. Classification (GTDB taxonomy): domain Bacteria; phylum Pseudomonadota; class Gammaproteobacteria; order Methylococcales; family Methylomonadaceae; genus UBA10906. The sequence continues at coordinate 179 of CAIRCR010000166.1, read as the reverse complement.
GCCTGTTTGAGAATGTGGGCAATCAACAGTAATCAGAAGGAATCCAAACAACGAGTGTAACAAGTAGATAGAAGTTACGCATTGATAAACGGATTGAATTATGCTTGAGAGCCGTTTGATCGCGCTACACTATTCAGGACAAAAATTTTGTAAAATTATCCATCGAAATTAGGTGTCCG
>CAIRCR010000165.1 GCA_903877065.1 uncultured Pseudomonadota bacterium | reverse complement strand
TAATTTAATTTATCAAGAAAAATTATCTTTTGATCGTTTTGCTTTAATTTCAAATGAAGTTGATTTATTTTTACAAAATCAATTTGGTAAAGATTGGGATGTATCAATACCAATAGATTTTTCTCTTGTTTTTAATTCGTTACAAAAATGGGATTCAATTTTGAATCCATTATATGATTATTTATATGGTCCATGGAATTCAAATGAAGAAATGAATTTTTTCCCAGATTTTAATACGTCATTAAAAAAAATTCCAATTCAAGAAATTTTAGAGTTAAATTATGTAAAAAAACAAAAAGAAAATTTACCTTTAATTCTTTCTTCATCAAAATTATCTAAGAATAATTTTGTTCAAATTCCCTTTTCCGCAGATTTAAAAGGTGTTAGTGGACAATATGTTGTTCCATTAGAAGTTTTAAAAGATTCTTCAAATACACCATTGGTTGAAAGTACTCCTTCATACAGGCACGGGTGCAGCCGGCGGAACAATTACGCGAGGCTACGGGATCTACGTCTCGAATATTGCCTACGGCACAACGCGATATGGCATGTACATAAATGCGCCAACCGGCGGCACCAACAATTATGGTGCTTACATCGGCGGAGTTGTAGGTATAAACGGCGCGCCGGCATCATCGACAACGCTAACAATTGGAAACAGTGCTCAGTACGGAATTTATATGTCTGGCACCACTTCCGTGGCGAATGCAAACCACTACGCAATGCTTTTCCAAACAACGTCGTCCCCGACTAACAATTCTTATAACGGCTATACAATTGTTTTAAACCCCACATTTAACTCTAGCATAAATGGCATAAATTTAACCTCTGGATTAGTCGTTGGACCGAACTTTAGCGGCAGTGGCACAATAGCGCGATATGTCGGGATATACGTTGACGTAGGTTCATTGAGTGGACCAACACTAAATGAGCATTATGGGATAAAAATTGATACTTTAGCTGTTGGAACAGCACGCTACGGCCTTTCCATTTCGGCACAAAGCGGTGGATCAACAAATATTTGCGCGCAGTTTGGCGGCCCGATTAAGCTTTTAACTAACAGCACGGCGGCTGGAACCCCACTCCTCGGGACAAACTGCCCAGCGAGCACGTTGACGGCCCCATACACATGGTTTCCCTTTATTTCCTCCGACGGCTCTACTGTCTATGTGCCGGCGTGGAAGTAATTTTTTAACAACAACCTTAAAAACACGGAGTTTTAAATGCCCCCAGAAATCAGAATATCAGCGGAATCCACGATCACACCCCAGCAAGACGGGACGTTAATCATCGAAAATCTCGACACAAGGATTGTCACGCGAGAACAGGCCATTGCGGACATATCTAACAGTATTAACTCCATTAGGATTTCTCGCGATAGTCTCAATGCTCAGCTGGCAGATTGCGACATCGCCGAAGCAGGCTTGCAACAAAAGCTTGCAAGTCTAATGGGCGCTTAAGAATCAGGCGGTTGACTTGATAACCTGAGCTAGATATTTAATGTTACAATTCAACCCAATGTTCTTTGGTGAAAATGACGCGATCTAGGCATAAGTTTTTGATCAATAAACAGCGGAAAGAAAAGCGACGCAAACTAATCAAAAAACAAGCGAGGGTAAAAATGGAAATCG
>CAIRCR010000164.1 GCA_903877065.1 uncultured Pseudomonadota bacterium | reverse complement strand
TGATATAAGGTCTTTTTTTGTCATGTCTGCGCTAGTTGTTATGCAAAAAACTGATACTTCCTAGGTTTTAATCATCTAGGAAGTATATAAAAACTGATACTTCCCCGATTTTAAAAATCTAGGAAGTGCATAAATATATAAATTCGGAGGAATCATGCAGGTTTCAATATTTGCTCAAAAAGCTGGAAAAGTAGTACTGGCTTCGGGCATATTGCTTGCTTTATCGCTACCCGCGCAAGCAAATAAAGAATTGGACGCATTATCAAAACAAAATACCAATTGGGTTATGCAAACAAAGGACTACGGTTCAACCCATTTTAGTGATATGTACGACATCAATATTAACAATGTCAAAAATTTGAAAGTAGCGTGGTCATTTTCAACGGGTGTGTTAAACGGACACGAGGGTGGACCTCTTGTTGTTGATGGCGTTATGTATGTTCATACGCCCTATCCAAATAACATTTTCGCTATTGATTTAAAACAGCCAGACAAAATTTTGTGGCAATACAAGCCAAAACAAAATCCAGCATCGCGTGCTGTCGCATGCTGTGATGTTGTGAATCGCGGTTTAGCTTACGCACCAGGCACAAAAGAATATCCCGCTACTATTTTCCAAAATCAATTAGACGGTCATGTGGTAGCGATTAACGCGAAAACAGGCGAAATGCTTTGGAAACTCGAAAACTCTGATATTGCAATGGGTTCGACTTTAACCGTCGCGCCATTCGTTGCGAAAGATAAAGTCATCGTCGGTACGTCAGGTGCAGAACTCGGTGTGCGTGGTTATGCGACCGCTTACAACATCAAAGACGGCAAACAAGCATGGCGCGTTTATGCGACTGGCCCTGATGAAGATATTAAATTAGCCAAAGATTTCAACAGCGCAAATCCGCATTACGGTCAATTCGGTTTAGGTTTAAAAACGTGGGAAGGCGATGCTTGGAAAATCGGCGGCGGTACAAACTGGGGTTGGTATGCGTTTGACCCTGATTTAGACATGCTCTATTACGGTTCGGGCAACCCTGCGCCTTGGAATGAAACCATGCGTCCAGGTGACAACAAATGGACGATGACCATTTGGGGACGTGACATCAATTCGGGTGAAGCGAAATTCGGTTATCAAAAAACACCGCATGACGAATGGGATTACGCGGGTGTGAACTACATGGGCTTATCTGAACAGATGGTCAATGGTAAAAAAACCAAATTGCTTACCCATCCAGACCGCAACGGTCTCGTTTATACCTTGAACCGTGAAAACGGCACATTGGTGAATGCGTTCAAAATTGATGACACCGTCAATTGGGTGAAAAAAGTCGATTTAAAAACAGGTTTGCCAGAACGTGATCCTGAATACTCAACACACATGGATCATCAAGCCAAAGGCATCTGTCCTTCTGCGATGGGTTATCACAACCAAGGCATCGAATCTTACGACCCGAACAAACAATTGTTCTTCATGGGAACCAACCATATTTGTATGGATTGGGAACCGTTCATGTTGCCGTATCGCGCGGGTCAATTTTTCGTAGGTGCCACATTGAATATGTATCCAGGTCCCAAAGGTACATTGGGGCAAGTCAAAGCGATGAATTCAGTAACAGGTGAATTTGCGTGGGAGAAACCAGAAAAATTTGCTGTTTGGGGTGGCACGATGGCAACCGCTGGTGATTTATTGTTCTACGGTACGTTAGACGGTTACATCAAAGCTTTGAACTCTAAAACGGGTGAAGAGCTTTGGAAATTCAAACTTCCTTCAGGTGTTATCGGTCATCCAATTACTTACAAACATGATGGTAAACAATATGTTGCTATTTATTACGGTGTCGGTGGCTGGCCAGGCGTTGGTTTAGTATTTGATTTACAAGATCCCACAGCAGGTTTAGGAGCAGTTGGTGCGTTTAAAGAATTAGCGCATTACACGCAACAAGGCGGTGGTGTCATGGTGTTCGCACTGTAATTTTTGAAAAAAGAGGGTGTGACATACGTCGCACCCTGTCGTTATGACTTAATGAGAAATCCCATGCGAATAAAAATACCATTGATAGCCGCTTGTTTTTTAAGTGTGAATTCAATGTCCCTCCACGCTGCTGAAACACCTTTAAAAGTGTGTGCCGCCGTAGACGAAATGCCTTATTCCAATCAAAAAGGCGAAGGTTTTGAAAACAAACTCGCCCAATTTTTAGGTACAGCATTACATCGAAAAGTGGAGTCTGTTTTCTGGAAAGACCCGCGTTATTTTATCCGTGATTATTTAGATAAAAATTTGTGTGATGTAGTAATTGGTATGGACGACGGTGATCCGCGTGTTGCCACAACAAAGCCTTATTACCGTTCAGGATACGTTTTCATTTCGCGCGAAGCAGATAATTTGGATTTAGACAATTGGAATAGTCCCGCGCTTAAAAAAGCAAAATTGATTGCTTTTGTTCCTGCGACACCTGCTGAAGTAATGTTACGAGCAATCGGGCGTTACAACGATATGTTCAATTATCAACAAGAATTGGTCGGTTATAAATCAAAACGTAATGAATACGTTAAATATGACATTCCAAAACTGGTCAGTGAAGTGAGTTCGGGTCACGCTGAAATCGCTGTGTTATGGGGAGCTTCTGCCGCACGTTACGTCAAAGAATCGTCTGTGCCTTTAACAATGACTTTAATTCCTGATGATAACAAACGCGCTGACGGCGAAAAAGTGGGGCATCATTACAGTTCGTCAATGGCAGTTCGCAAAGGTGATAAAGCATTGCTTGCGCAGTTAAATCAAGTGATTGAACAACAGCAAGATGCGATAAATGACATTTTAGAAGCAGAAGGCATTCCGCTTGTTTCTGAATAATTTTGATTTTTTACACAATACACGATTATGAAATTAAAACCTCTCGTCACTGGTTTGGCTTTAGCTGGCTTATTGATGGTAACTGTGCAAACGGCTCACGCTGATCTAACGTTACATAACGCGATTACAGGCGAAGTGCTGGATTTAAGTTTTGCCAAAAAAGGCGGCAACACTGAGCAATTTAAACAATTCATGCAAACCGGCAAAAACCCTTACAACGGCAACAAAGAAGCGGTTGAAAAAGGAAAAAGTTTATATATGACAGGTTGCTCTGGCTGTCACGGTCATGAAGCCGAAGGCAAATTAGGGCCCGGACTTGCTGATGATTATTGGACATACCCACTCAATGAAACAGACAAAGGATTATTTGAACTGTTATTTGGTGGGGCGAACGGCATGATGGGACCGCAATACGTCAACTTTAGTAATGACGATTTACTGCATATCATGTCTTTCATCCGTGATATTTACACTGGCGATCCTAAAAAAGCCAAATGGTTAAAATAATTTTTGAGGAGATTTTTATGAAACGAATCTTTATGTTTGCAGGGTTTTCATTAGCTGCATTATTTGCAAATGTTGCATTAGCTTATGACGGAACACATTGCAAAGAACCTGGTGTTTGTTGGGAACCCAAACCGGGTTATCCTGAAAAAGTAGCAGGTAGTCAATACGATCCAAAACACGATGTAAATGAGTTAAACAAACAGGCACAATCGGTTAAAGAAATGGAAGCACGAAACGCAAAACGTACCGAAATGTTTAATAAAACAGGTAAGTTTGTTTATGATGTGGATGAAGCCAATTAAGCCACTGTATTATTTTTAGCTAAAAAATGAGGGAGTACCAGCGTACTCTCTCGTCACAAAAGTGGAATTTATGACAACTAATCAACTTGGCGATTGGCGCACTAATGCGTTGCAATTTGAGCAACAAATCAATCAAATTATCATTGGACAACCCACCGCTGTAAGGCAAATGATTTTGGCGATTTTTGCGCGAGGTCATGTACTACTCGAAGGACAAGTTGGTGTGGGAAAAACCACATTATTACGTGCGATTGCTCACGGTTTAGGTGGTGAATATGACCGCATCGAAGGCACAATTGATTTAATGCCATCTGATTTGATTTATTACACCTATTTAGACGATAACGGAAAGCCGCGTGTTGATGAAGGGGTTTTACTCAAAAAAGGTGAGCAACTCGCCACGTTCTTTTTCAACGAAATCAATCGAGCGCGTCCACAGGTTCATTCTTTGTTATTGCGGGTTATGACAGAAAAACGGTTACACGCTTTTAATCAAGAATACTTTTTGCCACATTTGCAGGTTTTTGCCGACCGAAATCGGGTTGAAAAAGAAGAAACCTTCGATTTACCTGCAGCAGCAAATGATCGTTTCATGTTTGAAATCAATATCAGTACGCCAACCGATGACGCAGTGCTTGAACAATTGATGTTCAATCCGCGTTTTTATGATGTTGACCAGTTGATTTCAGAAATGCCAATCGGTTTAGTGCCTTATTATCAATTAAATGAGTTTGCTACACTGATACAAGAAAAAATCACCAGCACACCCACTTTACGTGCTTACGCATTGGCATTGTGGAAGGCTTCGCATTT
>CAIRCR010000163.1 GCA_903877065.1 uncultured Pseudomonadota bacterium | reverse complement strand
TTTGACAATACTTTATATTCCACTTCAAACGAATGCTTTGTGACCTTGAGCAAATCGCCCGCTTCTTCTGCGATAACTGCGATTTTACGGGTGTTCTTTTTACCGATTACTAATGCCATGCTGTAGATTCCTTATTAAGATATTGCGAGAGTAAATTCATCGTTGCCGCTAACTGGTGTTACCGTGATATTTGCTTCAAACATATCAATACCGTCAGTGCTTGAGTATTTGGGTGAATCCATTGTTGTGTTTGCGGTGCTGTGGCTTTTTAGTGTAATAACATTACCTGCACCTGCCCCATGCGTAATTGTGAACGTTCCTGCTGTGTTGGCTTTTGCGGCATTTAAATAAGTAACCGTCATTGCGTCCGTTAGTTCGACTTTTAGCGTTCCTTTTGGCTTTCTATCAATAAATACTACGTCTTCAACACCAACTAATTGACGGTGCTTAATTTCGTTTGCTACGTCTAACGTAAAGCTCTCAAAGCCTGTTTGAGTACCCCATCCAAAAAAAGGGGTGGTATTTGTGGTTGATACAATAAAAGGCTTTTGTCCTGTGTAAGTCGGAGCGGGCATAGTGACCTCTGAATAAGGCGTTGTCGCTAATAAACCAGTCAGTACAAACTTCATTACGGGCAGTTGTTTATTTGTAAATTCAAACGATACCGTTCCTCTTGCGCCAATTAACTTATGAAGCAATCCGTCTTGATGATAAGCAATCGTTACGCTGGTATTGTTTTCGCTGTTACTTGATGGCGTACTGGGCGTTGCTGTCCAGACTGATGAAGTTACGGCAGTAGTGAATCCGCACGCTTTGAGTAGTGCGTCATATTGTGGCAGGTTTGTTGATGTGGGTGCGCCGCTTGTCCCCGCTAGTTCTACAGTGAACGTTGCCGTACCGTAGGTAGTTGCTTGATAGGTTTCACCATTTCCAAAGTAAGCACGCACAATGTTTCGCGTTACGGTTTCACCAGCCATCGGCTGAAAGCCGTCAAGATTGGCACATAATATAGCGTCTGCACCTGATGATGGGCTTGCATCTGTTTTATAGGCGGATTCAAGTTTAACCAATAATAGTCTTTTTCGTGATAGTCCCATTTTTAATCCTCTTTTGTTAGAAGTGTTCGTTTCCCTGTGTAGGGGTCAAAATCAAACGTTATGTTTTTGCCAATCTTGCTCAGTTCGTCGCATTCCCAAACCGTTAAAAGCTCCAATGTGGTGAGCTTTATTTTTTCAATTGGTACGGATGCGGGTTTTATAACTGGCGTTTCTTGTATCTCTGTCATCAGTTAACCTTTCGGTAGTAATAATTTGTTGTAAACACGTCTGACCAGCGCAACGTGTAGTTGTCGTAGCCGATAATTTGCCCTGCAATAAAATCAACGGGTAAATCCGCAAATTTGGGTTGCCACCCGCACAATGCCGCCCGCACTTCATCACGCACGACCTCAAGTGCATCGTGAGCCGCTTCACCACGCACGTCCGACTTATTTGTGACCGCAATATAAACCCCGATTTG
>CAIRCR010000162.1 GCA_903877065.1 uncultured Pseudomonadota bacterium | reverse complement strand
TCCAAGGTGGCAACATCGGCAACATTGGCAACGTCGAAATCAACTTTTTCGTCTGAAAAAAACTTTTCTTCTTCCAAGGTGGCAACATCGGCAACATTGGCAACGTCGAAATCAACTTTTTTGCCTGAAAAATTTTTTTCTTCAAAATTATTAAATTCATTGTCATTTGCAACTATTGGCGCAGTAACAATTTCACTTTGAACTGGAGGGATTTTTTCATTGTTAGCCGCCGCAGCATCAAGGGCTTCATTCAATATGGCTTGGTTTGATTTACTGACCATCACGACCTCCTTGCGTCAACGCATCATTCCAGTCCATGCCGACTTCTTTTGGAATAATAAATTTTCCACCCACAGCACGCGCCGCTGCGCTTGCTGCTTTTTGCCCCACACCTGATTCGTCGTTATCACCAGCAATTACGATGTTAGCGGTGGGACATTTTTCACGGATGATTTTTGCCACTGCTTCAAGATTACCCGCATCAAATGCCACGAAAGTTTGAAGTCCTTTGTTTTCGTGCAAACTCGCCGCCGTCGCAAAACCTTCGGCAACTAAAATCGTTCCAGTTGAATTTCCAAGCCAGCAAAAGCAGTTTTTCTTTTGTCCACCGCCTAAAAACCGTTTGTTACCGTCAACATCAATGAACTGCAAATTGATCAATTCAAGTTGCGCGTTATATAACGGGATAGTTAATGCGCCGTATTTGTTGATTTTGGCAACGTGGGGCAGGATTTGTTTACGCGTTAAATACGGATGCGTGATGGCAGGTGGCGCGTTTCGCCAAATATAACGCGCCTTTTCTGCGGCTTTGCGGTGTTTGAATTCCAGCTCTTGTTGACGCTGAACACTCGCGGCGGCAATTTGCGCTTTATCTGCTTCCGTTAATTGACTACTGCGATTGCCTTCCATTCGCCAAGTCACTTTCATGCCTTGTTTGAAGTCTTCAAAATAGCCCGCAGGATGTCCGCTGCTGTGCAAAACATACGCACCATTTTTAGAACCTGCTTTGTGTCCTGCAATATAAAAACGGTGCAGTTGTCCGTCAGCCTGAATAAAGTCGGGTGGCGTGATGCCTGCGTCGTGCATGGCGGATCTGAATGCGTCGATAGTTTCGACGTAAGTGTAATTGAGCATAAATTCTCCTTGCTGGAGAATGCAATTCGCCTGTCCATCGGTTAAAATGGCTTATCTGCGTAGGAAACAGTAGCGAATTACAAAACCAGCGATTATTAAATTAGTCGGTGGTTTTTTGCTTTATGGGCGTTTGAGTTTGCTTGAATTGAGCGGGTGGCTTTGCAATTTTCATTTGGTGAATCCTATGCTTGAATGGATTACCGAAACCAATGATTTCCACATCATTGGCGACGGAACTGAAAGGGGTGGAAATACCGCGCATAGGTGCGACCAGCCGTGAAGGCTGCCCAAACAATCCCGTCATAATGAAACGCACACCATTTAAAATAGTGCTAAATGAAGGACGTAAAAAAACCACTGAAGATAGTGGCGATTTTTCGCCTATGCTAAAAAACGGGTTTCCACGCCCGACCTTGCTGTTGCAAGGAACGCACAGAATAGCCACGAGGTTGAAGTTCGTCAAGTTACGATTCATGCTGCACCGCCAAAGCTGATAATCAAATTACGAATATCTTCAACGCGCCACGCGGTTGTTCGTTCACCTAATTTCACTGGTTGGGGGAATTTGCCCGTTTTAACGCCCGCTAAAAATGTCGAG
>CAIRCR010000161.1 GCA_903877065.1 uncultured Pseudomonadota bacterium | reverse complement strand
ATGGCAATCAACCACGCAACCATTGGCGGTTTACTGTAATAACACCAATCGGGTCTGCGCGACCAATCCCAGTAATACGCTTCGTCGCCAATCAAATCTAAATGGCAGACAAAAAGAAAAATAACACGCAAAACAAAAACACTCGCAATGATAGCGATGAGGTGATTATTGATAAATTTAGGGATTTTTTCGTACATGAATCTGCTTAAATTAACGCCGTGACATTGATTTTGGCGTATGGCAAAAGGCGCGAATTTTGCCATAATTTTCCGAACTCTGGATTGATTTTTACTGTATTTTCGCGTAACTAATAATTCGTTTACTTTATGAATTTTTCAATTCTTGTGCAAAGTATTTTTGATGGGCAATCGGTTGATGAATTATTTGCAAATTAGGCGAAAAAACGAGGGGAGATTTTAAAAATATGGTGCGCCCGAGCGGATTCGAACCTCTGACCTCAGCCTCCGGAGGGCTGCGCTCTATCCAGCTGAGCTACGGGCGCGTTTTGAAGTTGTGCATTTTAAACGAAGGATGCGCTAATTACGACTAGATTATGCTAATACGTTTTACTACTCACTGCGTTCGCTGGCTTGCGTAATGATGCTATGCGGTGGGACGCTGTGTGTGAGCCACACATTTCCACCAATAATTGAACCGCGCCCAATGATAACACGTCCTAAAATCGTCGCTCCCGCATAAATCACAACGTCATCTTCAACAATGGGGTGACGCAAATTTCCTTTCACTAGCATTCCGTTATCATCTTTTTGAAAACGTTTTGCGCCCAATGTTACCGCTTGATATAAGCGAACACGTTGTCCAATAATCGCTGTTTCACCAATGACCACGCCCGTTCCGTGATCGATAAAAAAACTTTCGCTAATTTGTGCGCCAGGATGAATATCAATTCCTGTCGCAGAATGGGCGAGTTCTGCAATCATTCGTGCGACAAGTGGTGCGCCTTGCGAATACAAAATATGCGCTAATCGATGATAAATCACGGCTGTAATTCCAGGATAACAAACCAAAACTTCATCGGCGGTTCGTGCCGCTGGGTCGCCTTCGTAAGCGGCTTGAATATCGCTGTCAATTAACGCCCGAACCGCTGGCAATTGCGCGGTAAATAAACGGGTGATTTCAATCGCTTTTTGATGTGCGGCATGGTCTAAACCTTCGCTTCCTGAAATAAATTGTAATTCACGGCGAATTTGTCTGAATAATTCATGCAGTACACAATCGAGCGTGTAGCCCACAAAATAATCAATTCCTTCTTCGGTCAAATCAGGTCGTCCTAAACGGTTCGGAAAAAGAACAGCCAATAAACCGTCTAAAATTTGTTGAAGCTCTTTTCGTGACGGTAATTTAGGTGGTTTATTTTGACGCTGACGATTTTCTAAAGATTGCACACGCAATGTTCGTAATTGCGCGACGGTTTCTTCTACGCCCCAATGGTATTTTTTTATTTCATTCATAATTTTTCGTTCCTTCGGCAAAAATGCGATTTATCAGCTAAAATTAACAGGTTTTTGCCATTTATGCATCACGCCGATTAAGTTTTTAAACTTTCAAATCATTCATTTAAACCTCTGATTTCAAAAAAACATGACCAACCCAACGTCTTATACCGCATCTTCCATCGAAGTTTTAACGGGTTTAGAACCTGTCCGCAAACGCCCAGGAATGTACACTGACACCACGCGCCCCAATCATTTAGCGCAAGAAGTTATCGACAACAGCGTTGATGAAGCGTTAGCTGGACACGCCACGCAAATCGACGTGAGTTTACACAAAGATGGTGCGATTTCAGTCAGCGACAACGGACGCGGAATGCCCGTTGATATTCACCCCGAACAAGGAATTTCTGGCGTGGAAGTCATTTTGACGCAATTGCACGCAGGCGGAAAATTCTCAAATAAAAATTATCAATTCTCTGGCGGTCTGCACGGCGTGGGAATCTCGGTGGTTAATGCGCTATCAAGCGTGTTAGAAGTGATCGTAAAACGAGGCGGTAAAGTGTATTCAATGCGTTTTGCTGACGGCGAAAAACAAACCGAATTACTCGAAACGGGAACTGTCGGCAAAAATAACACTGGAACTAGCGTTTATTTCATGCCGAACGAACGCTATTTTGATTCGCCCAAAGTATCCGTTTCAAAACTAAAACACGTTTTACGCGCAAAAGCCGTTTTGTGTGCGGGGTTAAAAATTTCGCTCAAAATTGAACAAAGTGACGAAATT
>CAIRCR010000160.1 GCA_903877065.1 uncultured Pseudomonadota bacterium | reverse complement strand
TGGGACAAGGCTTTGGCCTGTGTCACGAGAATCGAGTCCAAAACCTTTTATTAAATTACCTGATGGTCAAACCTTACTTGAAAAAACCTATCGCCGTGCTTTAGGGTTGCCAAACATTGAAACCATTTTTACGGTGACGAATCGTGATTATTATTTTCGGTGTCGAGATGAGTTTTTAATTGCAAAATCCGAAAGATCAACCATCGATGATTTCTATTTACTCGAACCCTTTGGTCGAAATACCGCGCCGGCGATTGCTTTAGCTGCCTTGGAAGCGATGGAGCGTCATGGACGCGATGCAGTATTGCTTGTCCTTGCCTCGGATCATTTAATTGTAGATGAGTCTTCTTTTGTCGATGCGGTAAATAAAGCGGTACATCTTGCTCAAAATGGACATTTAGTGACTTTTGGCATCACGCCTACGTCGCCAGAAACGGGATTTGGGTATATTCGGCAGGGGAAATCCATTGATGATCTCGGCTACGCTGTGGCGCAGTTTGTCGAAAAGCCCAATTTAGAAACCGCTCAACGCTATTTGCTTGATGAGCGTTATAGTTGGATCTCGGGTATGTTTTGTTTGAATGTCGGGTTGCTCTTGGATTCATTAGCCATTCATGCGCCCGATGTACTTGAAACCAGTCGTCATGCTTATCAACTTGCAAAAGAAGGGAGTGTGACTGGCGCTGATTGCGTTGAGTTTTCCCGCGAATCTTTTCAGACGATACCCGATGATTCCATTGATTACGCGTTAATAGAAAAGGTTAATAATATGGCCGTTGTTCGCGGGCACTTTGACTGGAGCGATATCGGCTCTTGGAATGCCTTAGCTGGGCTCGTGGTTGCTGATGCACAAGGAAATCGCATTGAAGGGGATGCCATCACGCTCTCAACAAATAATTGTTATCTGCGCGGTGAATCACGGGTCATTGGTGCCATTGGTCTTGATGATTTGATTGTGATTGATACGCCCGATGCCCTGCTGGTTGCGCATCGTGATAAAGTGCAGCATGTGAAAGAAATCGTTTTGCAACTCAAGAAAAAAGGCAGCACGTCAGCGCATACGCATCGCACGGCGTTTAGACCGTGGGGAAGTTACACGGTACTAGAAGAAGGTGTGCGATTCAAAATTAAACGCATTGAAGTCAAACCCGGCGCAGCGCTGTCACTTCAAATGCACCATCATCGCAGTGAACACTGGATTGTGGTGAGTGGGACTGCAAAGATCGTGAACAACGATCAAGAGATTCTGCTGCGCACGGATGAATCCACCTATATTTTATCAGGTCATCGTCATCGACTGGAAAATCCGGGCGTGATTCCCCTTGTGATGATTGAAGTCCAAACGGGCGATTATGTGGGTGAAAACGATATAGTTCGCTACGATGATGTTTACGGGCGATTGGCTAAAACACACTGAAAAATGAAAGAGTCTATTACACTATGAAATGTATTTGCGTAGCGGGAGTGAGTCAACCCGATATAGAGAATGTTCTTGATATTTTGAAGCAATCAGGCATGGCATCTGAACTGTCGGTTGAAAAGCAGCAAGCCATGGACATGGATTCTTGGCATCAACACGTTGTTGATATGATCGATGATGAAGTTGATTTGCAAGGGGTTGTCAATCCCGGTCGTTTTATGGAACAAATGGCGAGTGATATTTTTCTGGCGAATATTAATGCGCCTTTATGGGGCTTTGCGGATACACGTAGCACACTGTTATTAGATTTTTGGCAGCAGTATGATCCACGAGTGTATTTTGTTTTGGTCTGTGTGTCACCTGAGCAGCTTCTCGCCAATGCCATGTGCTCACAAGATGAAAAGGTGAGTGTTGAGTCCGTGATGGTGCAATGGCAACAGTATCATCAGCAATTACTTCGCTTTCATTTGCGAAATCCACAGCGTAGTGTACTTGTCAGTGCATCAGATTGTATTGAGCATCCTGCACTGTTTATTTCGCATCTCGCTAAGCAATGGAAAATTAAAACGAAATCGCCGCGTGTGTTTGCATCGCAAACGTCCTCACCAAAAAAGAGTTATTTGCTGTTTCTTGCGCAGCAGTTGTGCGCAGATGAAGTGCAAATTCAGTCTTTGCAAAATGAATTATCAGCAACGCGACTTTATTTAGATGGGTCACTAAAATCACAGCAAGATTTATGCGTTTACAGTCCTGAAGAGGTTTTGGCGAGTTATGTCTTAGAGCAAAAGAGAATTTCTGTTGCTATTGATGATGCTAAGTATGAGCTTGATAAATTATCTGTAGAAAAAGAATCTGTTATTGCAGACCAGCAGACGCAGATAAATCATCTTATTGAAACGAATGCCAAAAATAGTGAG
>CAIRCR010000159.1 GCA_903877065.1 uncultured Pseudomonadota bacterium | reverse complement strand
GTTTGGGTTTTGAGCCAGTTATTAAGAGTTTCTTTTATTTCAATCCAGCGGTTACGGTAGACGTACTCGACAAAATCCGCTTTTTGCTCATCACTAAGCCCCACCACGACAGGTTCAGGCTGGTTTTGTTCGAGCCATTCTTCTAGCATTTCGATTCTATATCTCAGTGTTGGCTGCTTGTATATTTCTTCTGCCAGTTCTCGTATTCTTTCTTTGTTCATCATAATGCCTCAATTTGGGTGTGATCGAAATTAGTTGAAAACAGGAAATCAACGCCATCTTGGGTGTTTTCATGATTTGCTAATTCGCGCAAAACACGCTTGATTTTTCCGCCGCGAATAGTACGGCGAATGCGGTGTAACTCTTTGTGGATCGTTGTGTTTTTCAAACAACGCGCTAAATCCGCATCTTTTAAAATCTGCACAACGCTCATTTGTTGTTCGGGCGACAATGCCGCGCTGAGTGTTTCGAGTTGGGTGCGTGGGTATAAATTCATAGATCCACCTCGCTCCACTTTTTGTTTTTTAAACGCATTTCTCGGAATACGATGCGCTCACCAAAGTCACCTGCGTCGCGCCGATGTAAAAACAGTTTTATTTTTAGCTTATAAACTGGGGTTTCCTTGCCTTTTACATCCTCGACAACTGTTGTGTTGTTTATATCCCTGTAACGGAAGTCGGCAACGTACTCGATGGCGCGGTATGAATTGCCGCAACTTTTAAACTTATCGAGCAAGACAAATCGAGGTTGTATTTCCAGTTCGCTAATCGCGCCATCGCGTGCAAGAATCTCTAAGTTAACGTAGCGCGACATCTCGGCTTTGCTGGCGAATTTAATGCCGTTATGCTCACAGCGATGACTCTTGTACTTTGTTTCCTTTATGCCGCGTTTAATAATCATTTTTACGCCCCGTTTTTGAGTGGATTCGTAATTTAATCAATCGCGCTCTATCTCCAGCGAGTATTCGCGCGGTTGTTGAACGTGGCGGAATAACGAACCCCGTCATCCATGTTCTTTTCTTTTTTGGTTTGTCTGTCATTTTCTTTCTCGCATAAAAAAGCCCCGCAAGTTCAAAACCTGCGAGGCTTGTTGTTTTAAAACTGTTATTAAAAGAACGCTATCTTAATCAATGCGCCTGTTCCAATGGTACAAACAGCAAGTAATGCGCGGTTTGTCCATTTTGTCATTTGTATATCTTGTTGCACTGCTGAAAGTTGCGTGACAATTCTTAGTTCAGCATCTTTGATTTTTAACTCGGTCGCGCTAATTCGAGCGTCTAAATCTTTGTTTGTTACAATGCCATCAAGCCGATATTCGTGCTTAGTATGCTCAACGGTTGCGGTTGCCGTTTCTTTTTGTAAGCTCGTAATGGCTTCGGCTTGTTTTTCTGTAAATCCCGCCTCTTTCAACGTATTAAAAAAGGCGTGCGTATCAATTGCAATTGCTGCCATAAATCCCCCTATTTTTCTCAATTGTGCCACGTCCTTGTAGCGCATGAAAGATTAGGCTTTTAAAACGTCTTTCATTTTATCGACTTCATCTTTCATCAGTACCAAACCACCAGACTGTTCGACAAAGAATTTTAAATCAGTAAGTTGAAGTGGCAGAGCTTTCATTTCCAATTCACGAATCCATTTTGTACTGACTAACGCCATACCATCGGGTATTTGTGGCAATACGGCTTTTTGTTCGAGCTTTTTACCTTCAAAGCCTAAAAAAGCCAACATTTCGTCAATTTTTCCAGCGGGCAATAATTCCACCTTGTCCACGCCATACTGACGAAATAGCCGCCAGTAAATTGTGCCGTGTGAATCGCGACCTTGATAACTGATTTTGTTCACCGCGTCTTTTAAAACCGTGCGGTCTTTGGCGGATAAGTAGGGCGATTCAACAAGCGCGTTTCGTTTCGGAAACAACTTGGCGTGCATCAAATTGAAGGCGTTAATGTAGGCTTCTTTGATTTGCGCGGCGGCTTTGCCTGTGAATCCCATGACTAAAAACATGAATCCGTCTTTTGTCATTTCGTACATATCTTCTTCACGGGTCGTATTTTTACCGCCAACAACTTCATATTTGCTCAGCTTAAAATTCAGCCCAGCAAATTCTGGTGAACATTCAAGGGCTTTTATCTTAGCCGTGACGTTTTTGTGAAGTTTACCGAATGCCTCAGCGACTTTGATTGAATCGGTTTTGATGTCGTTATTTGACGCGAAAACTAATTGGTCAAAGTTGATTGTTGCGATTTGTGACATAATAAACACTCCTGAAAAGGAAATTAAAGTTTATCCGTCGTCGTTTGATTTCGAGTTCATGGCGACGGATTTCAAAATGAGTTAGTCCTACTGGTGTCAAACATACCAGTCCACCGAAGTGGCTCAAATCAAAACCCGTCATAATATGATAGGCAAAAAAATAGAGCTTAACGCCCTTTGAGCGTTTGAATCTTCGGCGGGGGACTAATCCCGACTGCCTTTTTTTGACAGTGGGATTAGATTAAACCAGCCGAATTGTTTTGTCAAACGCTAAAAAAGCAAAAGGCTCGATATTAAAAATTAACCTGGGTTCTTTTAGCACAATGCAATACCGCGATAAGCGCAGACGCTCAGAAAATACTCATGCGCCATTTCAAGCCGTTGCTGTAAAAAACTCAGGTCGTCTTGATTTGGGTAAATGATTGCGGTGTGTAGCTTTAATTCTTCCTGCTTAAATCGCGGGTCGTAGCTGATGAAGTAAGCCTTTTCACGTCCACTTACTAAAAACTGCATCATGATTTGCCAGTAATAGTCTGCTTTTACTTGCTTTAAATCCTGTTCATTTTTCACCGCAAGATATGTTAAATGCGTAGCACTTTTAGGGCATTTGACTTCGATTAACGTGTTGTCACCAATCAAGCCGTCGGGCGTTGCACCAGCGCGTAATTCAGGTAATTCTAAAAACTGCTGATTATCGCCCGTTGCCTTAACGTCATAATTGAATTTGTCGCTAAAGCACTCGATAGCCTCTAGTTCGTAGTCTTTTCCCCATTGCATATCCGCGCTGAGAAAACCTTGCTCAGGTTCATAATCCGTTGCGATTTCGCACACTTTCTCCATAACGTAAGTGATTGCACCCGCTGGGAGTTCGTTTTTATTCGGATAAGTCGCCAGTTTGCAAGCGTTTGACGCGGTGAATTTACCCAGACGCTTTTTAAGCCATTCACGCTCACGAATTTCTTTATCGCTTTCAAGCTTCACGCCAACGCCATCAAAAGACGGCATAACAAAGTTTGAAAAATTAGCATCTAACATTATTCACCGCCTGTAATCGATAGCAAACGAACGTCCCATTTATCAAAACGGGTTTTCTTTTTGGTGTCGCCTTTACCAAGGTAAGTAATTTGAATCGGTGTTTTAAGTTTTTGAATCACGCCGCGTGACAAATTGTCTTTGAACACACCAACGAGCATCGTTGATGCGTTGGTTTTTTGCACCATTTCACCGTCGGGCGTTTGAATTAACAAACTGACCACTTCAACGGGAACGGGTAGCCCTGTGTTTTTATCGACTTGCATAAATTCGCCTTCAATGACGCGATGCTCAATATCAATCAACACACCGCGCACCATTTCGCCTTGTTCAAGCGTGAGATATGAATCGTTTAATGCCAACGTGTCCGCGATAACATTCTCAGCGTAAAGGTTTGGAATCAGCGCAATATCTGCCCTTACGTCCGTTGCGTGTTGTTGCGTTTGGACTGTTTTAGTCGTTGATTCAAGTGCTTTTGATTCTTGTAATTCATTTTCAGTAAACATTTTTGTAGCTCCTAGTAAAATAATAATTTGCCAATAACAACAGGCTTGTTTTTTGTTTTAAATCGTTTACCCATGCTCGCGTTGTTGAAATAGATGTGTTTTGGCGTGATGCCTTTCACTTCTATTTTGTTCAAACAACGCGCCGTTGCACTTGCTTGCTCCCATGCCGCCCAATCAATTGTGCCGTCCCACTTGGGACGAACAATCCGATACGACTTTACCCAGCTAAACTGCGATGCCTTTGCAAGCTCACCGCATACGCTAGTTTTATTTAGCGTTGCACGATTTTGCAGAATTTTCGCGGTCGCAATTTGTGCCGCTAAATCCTCGCTCCTCGCCTCACGATAAATAACTAACGCTAAGCAAAATGCCGCTGTCTTAATCACAATGTCGCCCTCCGTAATATAGAAAATATACTCAATGCGTCGGTCGTCGATTTGTGGATTCGGCTTCTTTCTTTTTTTTCCACAGCCCTTTTTTCGGCTCTTTTTTTAGCGCGACACTCCGCGCAGGGCTGTACCCTTCCATCTGCGTTTCTGTCTGCCCGATGAAACATCGTCAATGCCTTTGTTTGACGGCAATTTGTACACGTTTTCACACTGCCCCCTTTTGTTGCAGCATTGCAAAGTAAAGTTTCTCTTTCAAAAAACGACTGCGTTTGCTTACAATCAATCCGTAATCCTCGATTTTAATGTCAATCAAAACAGCCGCCAATGCCGCGAGTGCTGCACATAACGCCCACAAAAATGGGTAGTAAATACTTAAATTTTGCATAATTTTTTCCAAAAAAAATGCCCCGTTTTTAGGCGAGGCGAGTGGTCTCTTCAGGAGAAGTATTTCGTCAGTAAGACAATTGGTGTTCGTACCAGAGATCATATTCATCCCAGTAATACTTATCGATGTAAGCATTGATGTACTTTTCATACAGCTTTTTAAAGCCTGTTTTTAGTGTTTCGATGCTGAAATCTTCGAGCAGATAATCCTCGATAAGTGCTTCTTCAGCGGCGACAATGCACGCTTCAAGAACCATCGGGTTTTCATCGTCAACGTCAGTATCATCATGACCCTTGAAAAACCAATCGTCGTAATCACTCAACGCGCTCATAGTCCCGCCTTGATTGCATCAATCATTGTTCCAGCAGTTTGGCGTAGGTTGCGGATTAAAACCCGCGTTTTGTAGCGCGAAATTAAATAATGTTTTCTGTGTTTCATGTTAAAATGACCTCGTTGTTTTCATGTTGTTAAATTTGTTCTCTGGTTAAGAAATCGCCCGAATCCCTCGGGCTTTTTTTATGTCTATCATCTGCCCGTTTTTCGCCGTGCATCGACTTTAAACATCTCGATTAAACTGACGATCTGCGAGCCACTGTCTTTGCTCTTAATCGTCGCTTGCCTCCACGCCTCGCTTGACGTGTTCGCAATAATTACCGTCGGTCTTATTTCATTTTTTAGCGTTAAATTGAAATATCTACTCATGCCGTTTGCTCCTCTTGAATATCATCGTTAGCCGCTTTTTCTGCTGCCAGTTGTTGTTCTGCAATGGCTATCAACTCAAGCCGCCGCTGTTTTTCAGATTCTTCTTTTTCGATTTTCTTTTTTTCCTCCTCCGCGTCTACACGCTCAATTTCTGCTAGTAATCCGCGACACATTGCCGCGATGTTTTTCTTTTTCGATTCTTCAACGCCTGATTTTGCGATTAGCGCGACGATATTTGTTTTAGGTGAATCAAGACCTAACAAAATACTTTCTGCTTGATGGTGGGCTAATTTACCGTCTAATTTCGCCCTTTCGACGATGGTTTTTAGATGCGCTTTGTCGTCGCCGCGTGATAGACACCAGTGAATCGGTTTGTTCATAACCAGTGATTCATTGCATTCACGTTCATAAACCGCCCTGAACGTCATACGCGCCCCGATTTTGTCGCCGTCGTAGTAAAGCACTGATGCCGATAACCACGCCGTCGCCATTTCGTCTGTCCACACCGCGCTTTCACGTTCACTTTTTGGAACAATGCCCCACGCTTCGTCGCTGGTTGGGCGTTTATTACCCGTTTCAAGCAAGCTGATAATGTCGCTAGGCGTGGGAGCAAATTTGTTTGTTTTGCAATACTGCTTGATTGCCGCGATAACAGATTCAATCGGGTAATCAATCATCAATTCAAAAACAAAACTGACGGCACGTTCACTGGGGACGCTTTTGTTTGCAGCGATTTCATAGGCAAACAGCCATTCGTCTACAAACCGATTGAAGTCATTTGATGTCATGGGTAACTCCTGTGTTTTCGTTGACTGCGTAAGAATCGATAGCGTTATCCAATTCACGCGGCGTTGAGGTTGGAACGTAGCGATATTCGCTTGATGGTTTAGCCGCAAATGGTTTTAGTAGCGTTTTGCTTTTCTCGAACTGCTTACGCATACCGCCAGATGGCTTTGAATAAACAATTAAAAATTCTTCGATTGAAGTCGTTGCCCCTGCCCAATAATTATTCGTTGTTGCCCAGTCAAAACACGCCTGTTGTTCCACCGTTAATCTCAAGCCAGAATTTTCAAAATTTTCTGGCGGCGTAGTTATTACTGCTTTTTCAGTATTTACTTTCTCTTTCAGTATTTGTTTAGTATCAGTATTTACTTGTGTCGGAATATCCGTTAGCGGAATATCCGTTAGCGGAATATCCGTTAGCGGAATATCCGTTAGCGGATATTCCGTAAGCGGCGTAGATTGTGGCTTGTCGAACACTTCATAATTAAACCCACCTTTTGGGTTAGCCTTCCCAGTCATATAACCAGCAGAAGTAATTGCCTTAATAGACGCATAAATTGCATCACGACTTGATTTTCTAATCTTCTGCAAATGTGCCACGCTGACTTCCCAGTTGTCGGGTTTACTTAATAAATACGTCAACAAACCTAAATCACGCCAATCAAGCAACGGGTCGTTAATCAAATCGTTATTGATGACGGTGAAATTTTTAGGGTTATGAATCCTGATAATCGCCATTTTTTTACCTCACTTGGTTAAGTAATAATCGCGTTGAACTGGTAACAAGTTCTTACCAGCCCAAAACGCTTGTCACTTGCTGCGTGATTAGCTGTCGTTGTATTTAGTCAACCTCCTGTCGCTTACGGCGCGAGAC
>CAIRCR010000158.1 GCA_903877065.1 uncultured Pseudomonadota bacterium | reverse complement strand
GAAGTCTTTACAAACGGCGACCGAAAGCGGTACCGGTGTGGAACCAGGGCTTGCAGATCAAATGCACGACTCATTGCAAGAGCATACGCAACAAATGGAAATAGATGGGCAATTACCAAGTTTGATTGTCTCTTCTTATATTCGACCTTGGTTATCGCGCTTCGTTCGTCATTCGATTCCGAACTTACACGTTTTAGCATACAACGAAATACCCGCCGATCGGCAGGTCAAAGTCATTGCAAATGTTGGACGACGTACTAACTAGATTTGAGAGAAATTAAGGACTTCTAATGAAAATTAAACGCTTTTTTGCAGAAAATATACGACAAGCCATGCAAATGGTACGCGAGGAACTGGGCGCAGATGCAGTCATTATGTCTAATCGAGCAGTCGATGGTGGCGTTGAAATTGTGGCGGCGCGTGATTTTGATGAACAGGTCATTCATTCTAATTCCCCATCTCGAACTCGAAGCGAAGACGTGCAACCAGATTTTTTCAAACCGTCTAAATCTACAAAGCAAGTTAAAAAAGTCGATTTGCCTGATTTTCAAGTTGAAAAAAATAATTTGCACGTTATTAGCAGTCCACGCAAACAAGACGAAAAAACGTTCGGTAGTAGCACTGCAAAACGTGGCATTGATCAATATGTTGGGTACGCAGAAAAAGTTCAGTTACGCGGCAATCCAGATGCAGTGAAACATAATTTTAAAGCACCTGCATCCGCACAACCGTCCACAGCGTATTCGCCACCGTCGGTTATGATTAAAGTGCCACCAAAAAAGAAACCGCAAGCGGTTCAACAGCAAGTGGCTAAGCACAATGAACAAGTGATGCAACGTGAATCAATGTACCGTGAACCACCGTCGCAACGCGAATCAATGTACCGTGAGCCACCGCCGCAACGTGAATCAATGTACCGTGAACCGCCACAACAACGCGAGTCAATGTACCGTGAGCCGCCACAACGTGAAGGCTACCGTGAACCGCTGCCACAACAACGTGAGGTTTACCGTGAGCCTGCTAGACAGCGTGAACCTATTATGCCGCAAGCTCGTGATGAGGCTTACGCGGAGGTTCGCAATGAAGCGCATGAATTACGTCAACATTTCCACACTGATTATGAAGATGAATTTGATGAATTTCTTAACGAAGAAGCCATTCACGAAGAAAGTTATGCTGCGCCTGAGCCAGAACCCGTGCGTGCTGAACCAGTAAAGCAAGAAATTTCAAAACCTGAACCTGTTGTCAGCGAAGAAAAAGAAAGCCAGTCAGAAAAATTGTTGTTGCAAGTAACAAAAGATATCAAAGCGTTACGCAACACGATGGATAGCAAATTATCGAGCATTAGCTTTGCTCGTCATGCACACAATGCGAATTCAACACCAATTCGTAGTGAGTTGTTGCAAAAATTGGCTCGTATGAGTGTATCGAAAAAATTAAGCATTAAAATTGCTAATCGTTTTGCAAACCATACTAATTTTGATTTTGTCTTTACACAGGCTCAGGAATTGTTGACGAAAGTGTTGCCAATTACGGCTGATGATTTATTGGAAACAGGGGGCGTGGTCGCATTAGTTGGTCCAACGGGAGTTGGTAAAACGACTAGCGTCGCTAAAATTGCTGCACAATTCACGTTGAAACACGGTGCAAATCAAGTCGCTTTAATTACGACGGATAATTACCGTATTGCGGCACATGAACAATTAAATACTTATGGGCGCATACTCAATATTCCTGTGCGAATTGCGTCAAGTGCTGGAGAATTAAGACAGTTAATTCATGGTTTTTCAGATAAAAAACTGATTTTGATTGATACTGCGGGCATGAGCCAACGCGATATGAAATTGATTGAGCAAATTAACACGCTACGCGAAAATGATTTGGTCATTAAATCTTATTTAGTTATGTCGGCGGCAACTGAATACAAAGCGATGAATGAAATTATCGATGCGTTTCATGTTTTCAAACCACAAGCAGCAATTTTGACTAAACTTGATGAAGCGGCAACGATAGGTTCTGCGCTGTCGTCACTCATTGAACATAATTTACCTTTATCTTTTATTACCAACGGTCAGCAAGTTCCCGAAGATATGCGTCATCCGAGTGCAAGAGATCTTGTCGCTCAATGCGTTACTGAATTGGATATTGAAGACGACGATTACGAAGAAAACAACGAAGCATGGGTGGCTCAAGGTTATGCTTAAACAACCAGATCAAGCGGCAGGCATTCGCAAAATGAACAAAAGTAAACCCGTAAGAGTGATTGCCGTTTCCAGTGGCAAAGGTGGTGTTGGGAAAACGAATGTTTCTGTGAATGTTGGTATTGCGTTAGTGCAAATGGGGCAACGTGTCGTGTTAATGGACGCGGATATGGGTTTGGCTAATGTGGATATTTTGTTGGGTGTTTATCCTAAATACAATTTATCGCACGTTTTGACAGGTGAAAAAACACTCGATGAAATTATGGTGACTGCGCCATCGGGTTTAAAACTGATTCCAGGTGCGTCTGGTATTCAAAAGATGACCGAACTTTCAACCATTGAACAAGCCGCTGTTATTCGTGCTTTTAGCGAAATTGACCAGCAAATTGATGTGTTAATTGTTGATACAGCCGCAGGTATTTCATCGAGTGTCGTCAATTTTTCACGAGCTTGTCAGGAAATTATTTTAGTCATTTGTGATGAACCTACTTCGCTAACAGATGCGTATGCGTTTATCAAATTATTAAATCGTGATTATGGGTGCAATAGCTTTCATGTCATTACGAATATGGTTCAATCCGTTCAGCAGGGCAGGTCGTTATTTCAAAAGCTAAATAAAGTCACAGACAATTATTTGGATGTGAAATTGCAATTTGTTGGCGCAATTCCTTATGACGAGTATTTGCGCCAATCTGTACAAAAACAAACCCCCGTTGTCATTGGATTTCCTCGCAGTAAATCGGCACAAGCAATGAAATCAATTGCGGTAAAAATAGATAACTGGCCTTTGAAAACGCAAGCGGGTGGTTATATCGAATTTTTCATTGAGCGTATGGTGAAATATGGACAAAAGGATACAGCATGAACACGTTGGTATTTTCACAGCCTACTTTTTCTCCATCTATGTCAATGACAGAAGTGTCGCCACGACTGATGAACCGTAAATTAAATATTGTTCGCCTTGCTGTTCAGGTCGTCAAAAAACAGACTGGTTATGTCAGCAATGCAGACGTAGCGGCTTATTTAGGTATCAGTTTGGAAGAATACAACCATATTTTACAAGACGCGAATAGTTATCGTCTCTTCAATACTCAACAGGAGGTCGCATGAGTGCAGTAGCAATGTATAGCTCTGTTCAAGTGGGTGGAATTGACGCGCAAATCATGCAACACGCGCCATTAGTCAAACGCATCGCTTATCATTTATTGAGCAAATTACCTGACACGGTACAAGTTGATGATTTAATTCAGGCGGGAATGCTTGGTTTGCTTGAATCGATGAAAAATTATGATGCCAGCAAAGGTGCAAGTTTTGATACTTATGCGGGTATTCGGATTCGTGGCTCAATGTTAGACGAAGTTCGTCGTTGTGACTGGGTTCCGCGTTCTGTGTATAAAAAATCTCGTGTTATTAGCGATGCTGTTCGTATTTTAGAAAATCAAACAGGAGAAGCAGCAAAAGAGAGCGATGTTGCGGAATATCTGGGTATTAGTTTAGATGAATACTATCGTATCCTGCGTGATTCGAGTAATTGCCGTGTGTTCAGTGTTGAAGAATTGGCGCAAACTGGCGATAATTACCTCGAAGAGTCTTCGGACGTATCCGAGGCACCGCTTGAGAGTGTTACTCGTGAGAGTTTCCAACACGCGCTCAGTGCTGCAATAGCAAGTTTACCTGAACGTGAAAAGTTGATCATCTCTCTGTATTATGACGAGGAATTAAATTTACGCGAAATAGGTAAAATTTTAAATCTTACGGAATCTCGCGTTAGTCAAATTAGCTCTCAAGCAGTTATTCGATTACGTTCACGACTTAGCGGGTGGCTAAATAACGATTAACACTTAACACGTTCGCCATGCTTGTCGGCGTGTTACTAACGCAAGGGTATAGGTAAACGAATGGATATTTTAAGCATTGTTGGACTTATCGTTAGTGTCGGCGCAATTTTGACTGGAATGACATTAGAAGGCGGGGACGTTAACGCATTAGTTAATTTTCCCGCTTTTCTTATTGTATTTGGTGGCACCATTGGGGCAGCTTTATTGCAATCGCCTGTTAAATTAGTCGTAAAAAGTCTGCAAATGTTGCCGTGGATATTTAGTCCACCACAACTCAATTTGCGCGAACAAAGTGAACATATTGTTATGCTAGCAACGTTAGCGCGTAAAAGTGGCTTATTAGGATTAGAAGGGCAAATTGATACGCAACCCGATGCGTTTATGAAACAAGGAATTATGTTACTTGTCGATGGGTGTCAACCTGTCGTGATGCGTGATATTTTGGAACTCGAACTTTCCGCAATTGAATCAAATGAATTGCAAGCCGCAAAAGTATTTGAAGCAATGGGCGGTTACGCACCCACAATTGGTATTATTGGTGCCGTTTTAGGTTTAATTCATGTCATGCAAAATCTGGCAAGTCCAGCATCTTTAGGGGCAGGAATCGCAACAGCTTTTGTGGCAACAGTTTATGGTGTGGGTTCTGCAAATTTAATCTTTTTACCCATTGCAGCAAAGCTCAAAACACAAATTTTAGCGATGAGTAACGGGCGAGAAATGCTAATCGAAGGATTTAACTCCATTGCTATGGGAGAAAATCCACGCATTATCGAGATCAAACTTAGCAGCTATGTGAAGAATTGATTATGGCACGTCGAAAAAGAAATAAAATTGAAGAACACACTAATACCGAACGTTGGATGGTCTCTTACGCCGATTTCGTTACGCTCTTGTTTGCCTTTTTTGTCGTAATGTATTCCATTTCGTCCT
>CAIRCR010000157.1 GCA_903877065.1 uncultured Pseudomonadota bacterium | reverse complement strand
GAAATCGTAACGGCTTGCGTAGCACTTTGTGCGCCTAGCGAATCAACCATATTTACAGAAACTGCTAAATCAACAGCAACCGCCGAAGCGGGCGCGGTAAAAGTCACGACTTCACCCGCTGCAATAGCGAGCGTTTTGCTAAAAGTAATACCAGATGAAAGTGCATTGATTGCATAAGTAATCGTTGCGCCGTCTGTTGCTGTGCCGCCTGAGAAACTGATTTGATTGCCCGTTGATGCTTGAATCACTGTCGATGCTTTGTTGACAGTAATCGTACCCGTTGGCGCGGTATGCGCTGCAACAGTTGACGTGTGCGTAGCTTTTACAGAACGATTACCGTAATTGTCGATAGAAACCACATCAACGCTTAAAACCTGACCAACTGTCGTTGTTGCGGTTAAAGTTTTTGTACCTGCGTTAGCGGTTGCAGCAACAGTTGTTTTCGCGCCGTTCCAGTCAGTTACTTCAAAACTCGCCACTGAACCACCGACTAACGCCGATGTACCCGACATAGCAAGTGTTAATGTGCCGCCTGTTACGATTTGTGAAGCCATTGTGAATGCGGCAGAAACCACATTGCCAGAGCCACCGCCACCAGAAATAGTTTTAACTGTGCCGTCGGTGTGTTTTGTGAAGAAAGTCGCGTCCGCTGTATTTACCGCGATTTCACCGACTGACAAACTAGCCGCTGAAGGCACAACGCCAGACGTATTAGAGTTTTTTAAAATAATTGTTGAAGCCATTAGAAATTACCGCCATTGATAGTTGCGATTGATAAATTACCGATGACAAGTGCATCGATTTCGTCTCTTGAATAAACATCAGCAGAATTTGCTTTGCTGGAAATTGATGCAGATAACCCCGATACATTAGCGTTATCAATCACCTTTAAAGTTCCGTCCGAATGCTTGAAAAAAATCTTGCTATCGGCGGAATTAAGTGCGATTTCCATTGTTTTCATCAAAGACGGGTCGGGAATAGCACCAGCGATTGATGAGCCATAAGGTCTGATTGGCATATCAGCAGTATTTCTAGCCATGATTTAAATCCTCGTTAAATTAAAAAGTGCCGCCATTGACGGGTGTTGTTACAGCTAATGGATCAATATCAAAAGTTCCGCCGCTGAATGTTGGAATTGCAATTGCCGCAATGAGTGCTTCAACTTGCGCTCTTGTGTAGAGTTGTGCGTCGATTTCGGCTCTTGAATAAACGCTTGGAATTGCAGCGAGTTTAGTTTTTTCAGCGTTGGTAAAGTCATTGGTTGACAAGGCTTTACCTGCAACTTTATCGACTTTTTCAGTGTCTAATTCAGCAATAGCTGCTTGAGCATTGGTTGCTGAAATGTTACCCGTTGGCGTAAACGTTAATGAGCTTGCAGACGCAGCACCACCTGTACCGCCAGTGATAATAATGTCACCGCCCGTACCAGTAATAAGATTGCCGTTGATAGTTCTAAAGGTAGGATTGACTTGCGCCCCTGCGTCAATTGCTGCAAGTTTGCTTTTTTCAGCCGTTGTAAAATCGTTGGTCGATAACGCTTTTCCAGTGACCTTATCAACTTTGCCAGAAACGGTTGTGACTAAAGCCGCAGCACCTGATTCATCAGCTAACATTTGAGCTGATAATTCCTTAATCGTATCTAATTGAGCGGGAGATACGCCGCCTGTTATTACTTGAATCGCTGCATCGGTTTCTGATTTTTTGTAGTAATCAGTAAGATTTACATTGATAACGCCATCGTTCATGAATAAGCCAACTGTCGTAATATGCTTAATTTCAATCGGTCTGGTGTTGTAAACAAGCGTGTTATTGACCAAAACAGGCGGGTCTAACACTTCAATCATGATTTTGCCAACGCCGAGCATAGGCACGGGATATTTGTAATCAGCAAAACCCAACGGCACGCCATCAATATCGTAGACATTGCCAACAGTGCGTAATTCAGCAAGTGATTCTTGCCACGCGGTATGCGTTGCATCCATCCACCACAATTTAATTTGTGCGTCATTGTGCGTTCTACGAATCACTGCAAAACCATCTAAAGCATCTGTGCTGATTGCAATGGGTCTTGAAATCCACATTTCGCCGTCGTTTCCGATTGCGTTATTCGCGCCCAAAACTTTTAAATTGCACTTACTGACTTTGCTATTCACATCCCATCGGCGTGTAAATGCGCCCTGAATGCGTAAAATGTTGTCAGTATGAATTTCTTTGATTTGAATTAACGCGGTGTTGATTTGACCTGTAATGACGTTATGCGTTGAATCGCTCAACACATACCAATCGCCCACTTCAAATGTCGAAGTGTCACCAACATCTAACGTATCATCACCTAAAACTGCAACTTCACGAATCGATACAACAGGCTTATAAATCAGCGTGTAATCGGGCGTGAAAAACTCGTAATTCATGCGGTCAAAGCGATAAATCCAATCGAGTTTACTTGCATAATGATGTTTATCTACGATGGTTTCTGTAGCCGTTTGGCGTGAATCTAAAGCGTTAATACTGCCTTCAGATACCGTTACACGTTCGCCTAATGAATCAATTGCGTTGAACAAACCGACTGCTGCGATATGGCTAATCGTAATGGGGCGAGTGTTGTAAGCAAGCGTGCCGTTAACCAAAACAGGCTCGTCAACGAGTTCAACACGAACTTTGCCTACGCCTGAAAACGGCATTGCGTACTCATAATCAGCAAAGCCAGCAGGAACGCTATCGACATTATAAGTACCGCCAATGTGACGAATTGTTGCAATGGATTCAACCCAGTGTGTATTACCGTTGCCTTGCCACCACAACTTGAGTTGCGCCGCATTGTGTGTTCTACAAATAATCACAAAACCATCTAATAAATCCGCACTAACTTCAATCAATTTGGAAATCCACATTTCGCCGTCGTTACCAACAGCGTTATTTGTGCCTAAAACATTGAGATTGCACTTGCTAACTGTACTGTTTACATCCCAGCGTCTATCAAGCGTGCCGATAATGGTAATAATGTTGTCAGTGTGAATTGATGCGACTTGGATTAACTTAGTGTTCGATTTTCCTGTAATTGCGCCGTGCGTTGAATCACTTAAAATGTAGAAATCACCGACTTCAAACGTTGACGTGTCACCAACATCCAATAAGTTAGTGCCAACTGGAGCAGCTTCACGAATTGAAACTACGGGTTTATCAATTAACGTGTAATCGGGTGTAAAAAATTCAAAATTCATGCGGTCAAAGCGATAACCCCAATCAAGCTCACTCGCTAACTGTAGTTTGCTGGCTTTTATTTCGGTGCTGGTTTGGCGTGAATCTAGTGAATCGATGTCAATTTCAGCAACGTTTATTCTCGAGCCTAAAGATTCCGTTACTAATTCTGTCGCGGATTGTCTTAAATCAAGAGAAGTCGTTTTTAATTCCGTTGCAGATTGACGTACACCCAATGAATCAATCGCATCGTTTGCCTCGCCGATAGCATTGAATAAACCAATAGCTACAATGTGCTGAATAGTGACAGGGCGTGTTTTTGGAGTTAAAACGCCGTTTACAGGCTGCGGCTCATCAATCACTTCAATTCTAATTTTTCCTTCGCCCGTAAATGGCAAGGCAAATTCATAATCAGCAAAACCAATTGGTACGCCGTCTTTATTGTCATTATTGCCAATTTGACGCAATGAACCCGCTGATTCTGTCCACACTAAATTAGAATCCATCCACCACAATTTAACGACTGCGGTGTTATGAGTGCGTCGAATCACTGCAAAACCATCAAGCGCATCGGTTGATAACGTAATCGGTTTAGAAATCCACATTTCGCCATCGTTTGCGACAGCGTTATTGCTACCTAAAACAGCAAAGTTACACTTGCTTACTTTCGCGTTTGAGCTGTCCCAGCGACGATCCAAAACACCTTCAATAGTCAAAATGTTATCGGTGTGAATTGCTGCAACTTTGATTAACTTAGTGTGCGTACCGTCATATAAAACATAGTAGTCACCTGCGACAAATTGCGAGGTATCGCCAACATCAATCGTGTTATCACCTACAACAGCCGCTTCACGAATTGAAATAGCGGATTTGTTGATTAGCGTGTAATCGGGCGCAAAAAACTCAAAGTTCATACGGTCGAAACGATAAGCCCAATCGAGCGTACTCGCTAAATGATGTACGTTGGCTTTTTGCTCTAAATGAATTTGACTGACAACCAACCCTGCTATTGCCTGATTCAATGATTCAAGATATTGCAAGCCGAACGCCACGATATGACAAATTTCAACTAATTCGCCGCTGACTTCTAAACGCAAACGGATGTTTTCAGCAATTGGAATCTGATACTCAACATCAACAAAACCCGCTGGTACAGCATCGATGACCTGTGTAATGCGTGCAGTTGGCGCGGTTTCAGTCCATATTACATCGCCTTCGGCTTGATAAAACGCTTTCACAATTGCCGCGTTCGCACTGCGGCGAATCACTAGCTTGCCGTTTTTATTACCGATATTGATTAACTTCGACATCCACATTGCACCGACTGGAGCGGTCGCAAAGCTGGTAGCAGAATCAATTGTAAAATTATGCTGACTAACTACTGCATCAATCCAATGCTTATCTAAGCTGTCATACAAGCGCAAACGCTGTGCCGATAAAACATTTTTTACGCGAATCATGGCGGTGTCTGTGCCGTCACTTAAAACGTAGTAATTACCCGCAACAATACCGACTGTTGTAGCAACATCAAGTGAATCATCGCCTAGAATGCCGCCTGTTACGGCTGTAGGAGCTTTGTCAATTAGCGTGTAATCAGGCGTAAAAAATTCAAAGCTGATACGGTCATTTCGGTACATCCAATCAAGATGGTTTGCTTTTTTAATTTGAGCGATACTGAACGTATCCGCACCTGAAATTGACGATTCAACTTGCGCGACACGCTCATCAATCGTCGAAATTGCAGCTGGCAAACTCGTGTAAGTACCTTTTGAGTTCGATAATTCAAGCTCAATTGCCTTTGCTCTGTCATCTAAATTTCCAAAATTTGCATCAATTTCAATGTAGCGCGTATTCCATAAATTGGGCGTTGCATCGGGTTCGTTGTTTGGAATTGGGGTTATTTGTTGATTTGGGATAGTTGCCATTTTTAAAATCTCAATTTGATATTGACTTCATAGCGTTCATCGGATTCTTTGAATTTAGGTGAAAAGGTTTTGTAGCCAATCATTAAACCGTCAGAATCAAACAAAGCTGCCTCGGAAATTCTTGCGCCAACTAATTCATTGGCTTCTAACACGCCGCGTCCTGTTGCAGAAAGCGGGTCTTCATTAGCAATCCACGCGAGTGGCTTGCGTAATAATTCATTGTTTAACTGTTCGGTACTGGGCAATGGGGTCATCGGTTTTAAATCGGCATCATGTCCGCCGTCACCAAATGCCATAAATGCCATCTCTTGAACAGGTGTACCATCTATCATCATCAACGCTAAACGCTCACGATATGCAGTAACTGTAATTGCTTCTGCCATTTTGTAATTCCTTGCAAGGGTGTGTTAATTTGAAATTTAATTTTATGCCCGAAAAAAATGGCTAAATGGCGCGTTTTCCTATTTTTTTAGATATAAAAAAGCCCCTCGATTTTTATACCGAAGGGCTTATATTTTTGTGCCTAAAAGTTGTTTTAGCGCGTCAAAGTCTGTGTCACAAATAATTGTCTTATTGTGCCGTCATAGTGCAGCCAATAGGAAACATCTATTGCATCCATAGTTCTAATTGGATTCGGTAAAACAGAAAAAGAAAACGGACTGCCCTCGCCACGAACTAACCAGCCCGCAGCTTGAGCTGCTTCAAAATAAGAACTTAAAAACGCTTCCATTCGCTTAATTGCAACTTGCATAGGTAACTGTAAAACATCTTTTGCTGTACGAGTGACTAAATCATCGATATGCGTTGACATATCAGCAACTGCAATCAGCTTTTTCAAACTCGATTCAACTAACGCACACGTCAACGAATCGCGGAATACATAACGACCGCCACCACTGTAAATTTCAAACAAAACAGGAT
Source organism: uncultured Pseudomonadota bacterium (assembly GCA_903877065.1). Taxonomy (GTDB): domain Bacteria; phylum Pseudomonadota; class Gammaproteobacteria; order Methylococcales; family Methylomonadaceae; genus UBA10906. The sequence continues at coordinate 7,813 of CAIRCR010000157.1, read as the reverse complement.
TGATTTTTGCACGCGCTAACGCATTCAATTCTTGGTCGGACGGTGTATGATTTTGCTTAATTCCCGTGCGTTGCAACGGATGTTCACGTCCAGCAATCGGAAAGTTTTTAGGCGCAAAACCTTTCGTGTTTTTTTGAGCATTACGCAAACAACATCTTGCAATGTTAAACGTCGCAGTTCCCAACCATAATTTGCCGTTAATGCCAGTCGGATCATCACATTTCAACGGCGCGTAAAATGCGTGCAGCAAATGCGCTGTTGGGCTTGCACCCATATTCAACTGTTCAACAAAAGCAATCGCCGCATCAATGCTCAAGCTACCATCAATATCAAATTTCAATTGACGATTTGTATCAAAAGCCAATTGTGCTAATTGCGCCAATAAAGCGGGTGATTGCGTACCACCGCTTGAAATATAAGCATAATTGAACGGTGTAAACTGCAATTTAGAACGCGCAGCCATGTAATCAAGCGTTGTATAACCCGTGCCGCCTTCTTCAAAACAAACTAAAACGTCGGATTCTATTTTACTGGCATGACCCGCGTTGTTGTAGCCATAAGCATTAGAATCAATTTCGATTTGATGAATGCCTCCAACTGTAATCTCAATGGAATCCGTTAATCTTGAAGCCAAATCTGGTAAATAATCAGACACGCCGTAGTCATTTTTAGAGCCAGGATTAAGTGACCCGTAAAACTCATAAAGCAATTCATCAAAGCTATCATAGACACTCAATGTAATTTTATCGTTGGGCTGGTTAATGCCGCCGTTGGCTTTTTGTTCAGCATGAAACTTGATTTTTATGCCGTCGTTGTAGCATTCAAGGTGATTCACTGCGAACATAAAGTTATCTTCAGGCTCAACATCTGACGCGAAATAAGTATAAGGCGTTGCTGCTAAACCGTCCGCAGCACCATAAACTGCCCATTTCACCTTTGCATTTGTAGTGACAAGGCGTTGCACAATCGCCTGATACGCGCCTTGATTTAATGCTTCAGCAACATGAATCCATGCTTCATTTAATGACGTAACGCGAGTAGATTCTCCGCGCCCTAATCTTTTAAGTACGTTTCCACGGTCAACTGCAAAAGGTTTATCGATTCTGCCGCGTGTCGCACGCATTAAAATTGCAAAAATCTGATCAGAATTATCGACAGCGGGAATTTCAGAATTGTCACGCAATGGATTTAACTGTACGCCCGATTCTGCGCCTAACTGTCTTGTAAATGCTTGCATGATTAGCCTCCAGCAACAGGCGTTACGGGTTCAATAACAGGCACAACAACAGGCGCAATTTTCGCGGGTTTTGTAGGTGCTGATACAGGCGTTAAATCCTCAACAGTAATTGCTGCTTCGTTCTTGTTCAATTCTGCAACTTGCTCAATTGACGAAACCAAACGATGCAATTTGTCGAATGACTTAATTTTAGCTTCTGCTTTGTCGTCAAACGGTTTTAAAAACACGTTGATTTCAGGCAGTGAAATGTTGCGCGGCAAATGGTTTTGTAAGCGAATCATCAACGGAAACGTTGAATCACTAAAAAACTCATTCACCAAATCGTTAGCGTCAACGCCTGTAATAGACGGTGCGCCGATTGTAAATTTAGCCATTTTAATCCCCTAAATTAAGTCAAATTAGTGATGTTAATCATCGCGCAACCTAGTGAGCTAGGGGCGTGTGGATTAACCGCTGTGAAGTTACGCGCATAGAAACCCGCGCCTGTTTTTAAATCTGCATTCGTGGCAATTGGAATAACCGACGGTGCAACGGCATCGCCCAAAATGAACGGGTTGCGGGTTATGTCAGTTGCGCGACCGATACACAAAACGCTTGCAGCTTGACGACCACCAACAATAGATTCGGGAACTAATTTAGGTGCGTAATACACTTCAAAACGCCCGAATAATCTACCGATTCTATAAATTGACGGACGGGCAGGAATGCCAGACGGCGTAAAGATATTATTCGGCATTGAGAGCATCATTGACGCTAAGAATTTACCCACATACAAGTGTGTAATCCCATGATTCATAGTGTCGTTCGCCATTTGCTGGTCTGCTGCACCCAATGGCGTGGCAAAATCTTGAAAAATCATTGCGCGGGTTTTTTGCGCCAATGACCCTGCTTGCCAGCCAAAATCATAATCAAGCGTATTATTTGCCGCTAAACGCATTGCCATTCCTAAGACTTTGTAATGGCGTTCGTTTGCGAATTGCTGTTGAATGCCGATGACGCTTTCTGAGTACGGGTCTAAACCTAATTCGTTAGCCATTTGAGTACGGCTATCGATGGTTTGTTGCGTAAATACGCGCCATGAATTGGCGTAAAGTTTGAAAGTATTAACGCTGGTGATAATTTTTGGCGTTAAAGCAGGATTGCGTTCATAGTCAATAAATGCTTCAACGACAACTGGAATACCTGTTGGCATAGCTGGTGTAGTCGTTAATGCAATTGCGCCTGTATCGGTATCGATATAACCACCGATTGCGTAAGACGTACCCGCAACTTTAATGCTGCCACTAACTGCCGAATGACCTGAACCCGAATTATCAACTTCTCTCGCAGCCACCTGACCATTTACATAAACAATTGAGCGACCGCGCAATAGGACCGTCGTCACACCCGCTGGGTCACACGTTTCGTAACCTGATTGTGTACCTGTGATTTTGCCTGTTACCGCGCCCGTTCCATCAATCGCACATTTATGAATACGCGAACTTGAAATAAACGCATCGCCGCTGTTGATGCCATCCAATAATGCACCCGCACCATAAGCACCAAATGCGCCGTCTGTTTGATGTTGCAAAATGGCAAGGCGTGCTTCGTTTGAAGAAATATCCGCTGGGAGATAGTGAGCAAAAGGAATTGCTTCACTAAACATCGACAAAATAGCCACAACGGCACGATTTGGTTGCAAACTGTAAGAATCTGAAGCGTTACTTGACGCACTATCTAATGCGGGTAAATGGAATTTACGACGCGCATCGTCGGTTGTGCCATAAGCATTTTGAATAGCTTGCTCAACTAAATCAGCAGGGACGCTACAGCCGTGTGCTTTTTCGTAAGATGAAATACCGTCTAAGAGTGATTTTGTAATAATGCCCGATTTGTCGCCGCATTCATCAAGCAAAACCTGTAAGTTTTCTGGTAATTTTGCGCTGGTTGACGAAACAAAATCTTCAGCGGCTACAGAATCGAATGTGCCGCCTTCTGCTTTTGCACTTGATTGAAGCTCGTTAGCAAAATCGGCAACAGCCAATGTAGATGCTTTATTGTAAATATACTCATTGTTTATCATGAATTTTCTCGATATGTGAATGTAAGTTAAATTACTGCAATCGTATTTTCTGATACAAACGAGGCATATTATTGTGATTTTTCCTACTTCAACCTCTTGAATAACCGCCGCTTACTATGTGGGCTAAACGCTTATCTGCCATATCCTGCCCAATATCAGCAGATGGCTGTGAAACTGCCGAATTTGAGCGCGAATCACTTGAACCGAGCGGCTCTTTTACAGCGGGTGATTCGGCAACGGCTGGCATTGATGGCATTTTAGGTAATGACGGCATCGAGATTGATTTTGAAATTGTCGAAACAGGGTCTTTCATGAATGATGGCATTCCGCCCGATAAAACAGCCCCGATTCCGCCACCAATCCCACCGCTTGCCATTCCGCTCAATGCGTTTGTTGCAAAATCAGGCAATGAATCCATTGCGCCTTGCGCCATTCCTGCAACGTCTGGCATTTCAGGCATTCGGCTTTTAATATCGGCAATTAAAGGTGGTTCATTCTCAACATTTACCTTGTCATCTTTTGGCTTGTAGCGTTCGCCTTTTTGTCGTTCTTTTTCTGAGTTATCCGCTTTTCTTTCTGCGATTTTTTCAGGCGTATTTCTAGCGGCTAAACGAGCTGCTTTTTCTTCAGGTGTTTTTTCAGGTACATTTTCATAAGTAACGCTACCGTCAACGGTCGTAGATGCTGACATTTCAACGGGCGTGGATTCATTTGCTTGTGTCGCGCCAATTGCGGTGTCTGGCGTGACAGTTTGATAACTTGCGATTTCTTCAGGTGTTGCGGGTGTAATTTCAAGCGTTTCAAGATTCGTTTTTGACATTCCGCCTTCGCCGTCGTCTTGCATTGCGTAACCCGTCATTCCATTTTTGTCGGCGTTATAGGTTTTATATGATTCGGATTCGGACGGATCTACTGGCTCGATTGCAGGTGATTCGATAGGCGCAACCGCTTCTTTTTTCTCCTTACTTTTTTTCGCTATTTTTCCAGTTTTAGAATAATTTGAAATAGCGGGCGCGTTAGCCTCGGCAAAGGTTTCAGCTTGAGGCTTTGCTACAATTTGACCGTTATAAGTTGAAATACTTTGAGCATCCGCTTCTGCAATATCGGCTGCCCAATACTTATCAGTATTCGCAACATCTTCTTCTATCGTGCCAGATTTATTTGTTTCAAAACGTGACTTATTCGGGATTTTTGCAGGAGCAACATATTCGGGGTCTAACTTATCGGCTTTTGCTTTTAGTGCTTCAAAATTGGCTTTTACAGCGGGGTCTGTGCTGTTGTGGTCGCCGTTATTGTAGCTATTTGTTTGCGCCCATCGTGCATCGGTATAGGCTTTTTCTTTTTCTTCGGGGGTTTCGACGTGCGCCTTAGTCTTATTGCCCTTCATGTCGGTATCGTAAGATGCTTTGATTGTATGCGTAGTGCTATGCGTAAGCCCTGTGCCGTCCGAACTCAACATTGGCAATGATTCATGCGTCATTATCGGCGCATTGCTTGATTTAGCAGGCTCAATACTCGCCGTAGGTTCATTGGCTTTTGCTAATGCCTCTGGTTTCAAACCCGCATCAACAGATTTTTGTGCCTCTGCGTTTTTGCTTGGGTCTTTTGAGTATGATTTTGGATGAACCGTGTCTTTGCTTGCTTCAAAACCGCCTGTGAAATTCGCGCCGTATTTCGTGCTTAAATCTGCTAAATTTTTATTTAATCCCGCGCCAACCTTGCTATCACCCTTGAAATTATCAGCAACGCCGTAAACACTGGTATTTGCGCCCGATTCTTTGAGCAATTTCATTTGCGCTTCAATCGACTTAGTATCACCCGTGTTATTCGACATTCCAGTGCTTAAATGCACGTTTTTACCTTTGTAAAACTCAGGGTTTTCAGCAAGGTTTTTCTGCATCGATTCTAAAATTTTTGCAGGATTACGACCGACAACCGTGTCGCCTTCGCCTTTTCCGCGATAACCGTGTGCAATAGAATCACCTAAAAAGTAATCTTGACCTTTTGCTTGCGCGGCAATTTCAGGGGCTAATTTGCCGTTATTTGCGGGGGTTTCGCTTGCCTGTGCGCTGGTTATTGGTGATAGTTTTTCAAGGGCGGTTTCTGCACTGGCTAGGGCGGTTTGTGTGGTGTCGGTTTTTCCTGTCTGCTTTGCTTTTTCTTCAGCATCCGCAAGGGCTAACAAGTTTTCTTTTTCTTTCGTGGCGCGGTTTGCCGTGCCTTTTCTTACGCCATCACTTGATTTTGAAAAAAGTTTATCGTTGTTTTGCAGCTTGTAATCTTGAATTGAGCTGACAATTTCCTTATCGCTCAATTTTGAAACATCTTTGTCTTTCAATGCTTTTTCAATAAGGGATGTTGTACCGCCAAACTGTACGCCTGTTGACCAAACAGCATCTTGAACGGCTTTACCGCGCCCTGTTAAATCAATGCCAGCCTTTTGTAGCTTTTGATGCTGAGGGTCGAAATAGGTTTGTTTGGCGTAATCGTGCTGTGCGGTTTCAAAATTACCATCTGTTTTAGCGGTTTCCTTCCACTTTTCGTTGAACTCACTTGAACCAACTTTTAAGCCTTCAAATTGTTTGGCATAACCGCTTTTTTTCAGAAAACTATCAACGCTGCCTTGACTTGACGATAACTGATAAGTGCCATAAGATGCGCCGCCGTGGTCTCCCGCGCCGCTTGAAACAGTACCCGCGCCGCCCTTGCCCGATTCAAACAACTTTGACGATTGACCTAAAACCCAACTGCCTGCGTCTTTGATACCTTGCCACGCCTTACCACCTACCTTTTTAGCCCCTTCGACTGTATTTGTTGCAACACTCTTAGCACCAGCCGCCGTATCTTTTAAAACCGTGCCATCTTTAACGGATTTTTTCGCGCTTTCATAAACAGGATTGGCGGCTTGCTTTACGTTATCGACCGCGTTTTTTGTGCCTTCTACAGCTTTACCTGCTAAATCTTTTGCGCCTTCATAAGCATTCTTAGCACCATCGGCTATTTTATTTCCAGCGTCTTTTGCTTCACTTACAACGGCTTCTGCGGCATCTGCAACAGGCTGAAAAACTTTCTCAGCAATGGCTGGAATATCAATGCCGAATTTGTCTTTTAGAAATGTTGAGAATGTATCGAAAATGCCGCTAATCGTGTCGGTTATATCTTTCCACGTCTTAGTTAAGCCATCGAATAAATCACCCGCAACCTTTGTAATTGGTGCAAATGAATCGGACAAATCAGACCAAAACTGTTTAGCCGTTTCAATTACGCCGCTAAAGTTTTCAGTAATAAAGCCTGTTGTTGCGTCCCAGCATTTTGAAATGTATTCACCAATTGAAGCAAAGAATTTTTGACCATCTTCAGTAAATAATCCCCACGCTAAAGCCCCAGCCGCTGCAATCGCTAATCCAATCGGGGAGAAAATAACGCCTAAAGCACCCGTCACACCAGTAAGCAACATTCCGCCGATACCAGTGAAAACACCCACCACACCAGCGACTAAAGCACCTAATCCAGCGATAACCATTGGAATTAAGCCGCCCATCAAACCACTAAAAAAACCACCGCCAGAATCACTTGAACCCGCTGAAGTTTCTTTATTAGCGATCACCTTTAGAAGTTTTAATGATGCTTTGTTGTAAATAGATTGCTCTTTTCTTGACGATAAAATTTCTTTAATTGCGCGACTTAACGACAATTTACCGACTTTTTCTTGTCGATTTGAATTACCACCAAGCCCAAAAAAACTACGGCGACTTGTACCAACAACAGGTGGTTCGGATTGTGCTGTTTGTTGGGTATTTTCGGCTGATTGCACACTTGGATTTTCGCCAATAATCGTGTTGCGAGATGGTTCGGCTACTCGATTTCGAGGTGCATTATTTTGAATTAAATCACTGCCAGTTTGGCGTGTAGAAGTCTGTGAAACTTGTGGATTATTCGAGACAAAACGCCCTTGACTATCACGCACTCTAAGTGTTGGATTTGCCGTTGTAGTTTCATCAATTCGTGCGGGAGGTGTTCTAACTTCACGCGCCGCTGGACTTTGCGCGGTTATTTCTGGTACAGGTGCTGGTACAGGTGCTGCCTCGCTATCCGAATCCTTCTTTTTAAAATTTGGCAGAAAATTAAAAACGGACTTTGCACCAGAAAACAATGTCTTGCCTGCGCTTAACGCTGCACCTCCCACTTTTGCAATCGGTTCAGCAACTTCTTTAAATGCACCGATAATCGGGTCTATTTTTTCATCAGTAACTTCGTCTTTTGTAGCACTGACAACACTGCCAATTCCAGACGCTAAACGCGATATAAAACCTGCTTCACCACCGCGCCCTTTTCCTAAGCCGCCACTTTCCCCGTTACCTGAAAATCGCCCACTGGCATCTCTGCCGTTCTTGGTCTTGGGTTCAGATACGGCTTGATTTCGTCCGCCTTGATTTCCACCGATAAATCGCCCGTTTTCGTCTCGAATCCGATTTGATTGTTGTGCGACTGGTTGATTGACGTTACCGATATTG